>JAQGJO010000140.1 GCA_028290595.1 Hyphomicrobiales bacterium
GGCTTTCCCTTATTTACAGGGAAAATCGCTACTTATGGTCGCCGTAGCGCTCCAATACCGCCTCGGCCACGAACATCTTGCGGCCTTGCCGCCCTGGGGTCGTATTATGAGCCGCGCACCAGGCAGGAAAGGCAACCGGATCGAGCCGCACCCGCATCACCGGATGGCCATAGGCCTCGAGGCCCTTCTCCATTTCCTCGGCAATCTTGAGCCATTCCTTCCACGTCCGCGGCAGCGTGTTGCCGTCGTCGAAGACTTTCAGCAGCGCCGAATAGTCGGCTTCGTCGATCCAATAGGCGCCGACCGCGGGCAGGGGCTTTTCTTCGGATGGCGTCATCGAATTTCATCTCAACGTGAAAGAGGGCGCTTTACGCCTGAGAATTGCGCTTGGGCCTTGCGTCGCGCGGGCTTATCCCGCTGAAGCTTGGAAAGCATATAATCTACTGTCAGCGATAACGGTTGCGCATTGCGCGTCGTACACGAATTAGTGTGCTCCTCGAGCAGAGCTCTTCCACTTGTCATTTTCGAGAAGTGTTGTTTGATAGACTTTTATTTTATCGCATCCCGGAATGGCATGTATTGTTTGCCTGACTGCATTTGCGAGGCTTTTTGGCATCCATGGGCTTAGTGTCACTCTTTCTATTGACGTTAAATCAATGTCAAATTCTTTTGCTTCGAATCTTTCCTTTGCATCTATGTAAAGAATTCGAAACTCCTTTTCATCTTTGTACGGCTGTCGCTTCAAAAACGGCAAATCTTTAACAGCCGGGGAAAACGCATTAAGCTCTCTGATTAGTTTGTATTTTACTGACTGAGCGATGATTCCAGCATTGCAACTAAGTTTGGCGACTAACTCTTCGCGACGAAATGTGATGCAAGCTCCGTCAGATCCATGTGTAAATACGCGCCAATGATGGTATGTTTCAGGAGCCTTAGCGAAACAGAGTGCCAAAACTGATTCTAATTTCTGACGTCTCTTAAATTGAGACATAAAAAATGCGTCATTTTTGTCATCCCATGTTGCAGGACTAAGCAGCGTTAGCTTTCGATTTTGTAAGATGTGCAGCAATGCCGGCACGTTCGTGTACCGACGAAGGCCTGACGCCTTTTTCTTTAGTGATTTTTTCATGGGTGCTTGGCTCTAATGTCCGGAGCAATCCGAAACTTGCGGCCGGCGCGTTGGCCGATTCAGCCGAAAGCGTAATCTGCCGGCCGCTCGGACAGATTACGCTTCGTCTTTTCTTTTATAAACTAGCTGCTACTTCGCGAAGGCGGGAAATACAGGCAGTTTCTCGATGTCGCGCGCATCGTGCTGGATGATGATTGTCGCCTTGAGGTTCGACGCGATGGTTTTGAGGCGCTCGACCGAAGCGACCGTCTGCGCGCGATCGTAGTTGAACGCCGGTACGCCGCTCGAATTGGCATTTTCGCGGAAGTGGATCGCGTCGCCACTCAGGATGACGGGACCCATGCCCGCCAGCTTCACAAGCAGGCTCGAATGTCCCGGCGTGTGCCCAGGCGTGCGCAGCACGATCACGGTGCCGTCCTCGAACACATCCTTGTCCAGCGGGAGCGCTTCGACTTTGCTTTCGCCCTTGATCCAGCTTTCGAAGGGTTTGAAGTTCACGCCAGCGCCTGGCTTCGGGCTGGAGATCGCTTCCCATTCCTTAGCGCCCATCAGCACTGTCGCTTTCGGAAACGAGTCTACCTGGCCGGTGTGATCGGCGTGGTAATGGCTGATGCCGACATATTTAATCTGATCCGGCTTGACGCCGATCTTGGCCAGATAATCAACCAGGCTCACCTTCGGCGCGACGTTGGGCATCGTCATAGCGTGGCCGGTATCCCACAGCATGTAATCGTCGCCGTGCTTGATCAGATAGCAGCTGAAGACGAACTGGAGCTTCAGATCGCCATAGGCAAAGGTGTCGGAGAAGCGCTGGTTGACCGCGACGGGCGCCTGCGGTGTGCCGCAGTCGAAGCGCGCGAGCGAAACCTCCGGCGCCGCCTGGGCCGGCGCCGCGAGTGCAGCGATAACGCCGGCTGTAAGAATGGCGAGTGTTCGTTTCATTGTTTCGTCCCCTGAGTTTATTAGGCCGCGGCCTTTTTGGCCGGCGGGGTTCGCAGCATCGGCGGCAAACCCATCGATCGGTGCCTGCAAGAATACACACTTATGAGTGGTGGGGGAATGCTTGTTGCGGTTCGGTCGCGCGCCTTCGCGTTAGTTGCGAAGCGTGCCGTTTGGCTATCTAGTAATATCGAATTTTTAGCATCTGAGGACATCGTGATGGCGGACGCGGATACAAATTCACGACGGCCCGCCAGCAAGACCTCGACCGCCGCGACCGAGGCGATCCTTCCCGTCGGCATTCCCAATACACCTTATCAGTGGGCGCGCGGCGTGAAAGCCGGACGCTGGCTTTTCGCGACGGGACAGTGCGGCACCGACTACGTCAACGCGATGGCGCCGGACGTTCTGCAATCGAGCCATCCTTTCGACGGCCCCTCGCAGTCGCATCGCGAAGCCGGGCGTATTTTTCAGAATGTCGCCGAGGTTCTTGCCGCGGGTGGATCGAGCCCAAGCGATGTCGTTCGCGTCGACCAATTCTATACGTCGCCCGATGTGGTTGACGGCTATCACCAGACGAGGCGGGAGTTCTTCAAGGGCCAGATTCCGCCGTCAACTTCGAATTTACATCGGCATTTTGCGCGCACCGACCAGACAATGGAAGTGCAGGTCATGGCGGCCGTCCCGGGCCCTGATTTTCAGGTTCAGCACGGCAAAGCCGGCGCCTACAGAATACACGCCAGTTCAGGCTACAGCCCGTCGCTGAGTGCCTGCGATTTTCGCTTTATTCCCGGTCAGACCGCCGAAGCGCTGAAGGAAGAAGATGCGCCGGTCGATCCGGAAGCAAAGCGTGCCCACGGATTGTGGAAGGGCACGCCCATCATGCTCGAAACCGATTTTATCATTAAGCGAAAGCTCAAGCCGAGCCTGGAGGCTGCGGGCGCGAGCCTCGACACGGTCGTCAAGGCGCAAGTCTATTTGCGCGATCAGGCGGACATCCCGGGCTTTCGCCAGGTGTGGGCGCAGCATTTCCCGGTTCAACCAGCGACGACAATCATCGCGACGGAGACGCCCGCCTTCATCATGGCGGAGCTTCGCATCGAAATTAATACCATCGCTCTGACAAAGGACGGCACGACTGCCAAAGAAGTCGTTGCGCCAGTTGCGCCGCTGTTCGACGGCGGCACCACCGCGGTGCGCGCCGGCGATCTCTTGTTCATCTCCGGCCTGATGGCAATGCGTGACGGCGCGCTCATTCCGGAAGCGCGAGTGGACGAGGGCCAACCTTTCTTTGCTTCGCCCGTCAAAAGCGAGCTGCGGGAAATTCTTGCTCAGGCCGATGCGATCTGCCGCGCCGCGGGCACGAGCCTGCACAACGCCGTGCGCATCCAGCAATTCCATTCCGACCTCGCCGATCTTCCGGCGACACTGGAAGTGTGGTCGGAAGCGATGGATGGACTGCCGCTTCCGCTCTCCGCCGTTGAAGTTCCGTGGCAGGCGGTGCCGGGGGCGCGGTTGCTGGTCGATCTCTGGGTGTACATTCCAAACTGAGATGCGTGGCTGCCCATCGTCTCGCGTGTAACGGCTGGTCCGTATCTTGCTTCAATACTGCCGACATACCGATGCGGTTGAAGGAGTTGATATGGCTTTGAGACAAGTTCTGGCGCTGCAGATTCTGGCAGTAACTGTCGCCGGCTTGATGCTGCTGGCCTCGATCCCGGCCGCTTTGGCGCAGCAATGGCCAAGCAGGACGGTGAAAGTCGTGGTGCCTTACGGCGTCGGCGGCGTGACCGATACCATGGCGCGGCTCACGGCCGATCGCCTTGGCAAGATTTTCAATCAGACCTTCATCATCGAAAACAAGCCGGGCGCTGGTGGCGCGCTGGGTGTTTCGTATGCCATGAATGCAGCGCAAGATGGCTACACCATTCTGTTCATCGGCAGCACGATGTTCACCGTTCTGCCGCTCGCGCATGACGTGAACTATGTACCGTTGAAGGACCTCGTGCCGGTCAGCATCACCGGTACCAACGGCATGGTGATGGTGGTCGACAAGAGCGCGCCTTTTTCGACGCTCCGCGAGTTCATCGATTACGCCAAGGCCAATCCCGGCAAGCTGACCTATGCGAGCGGCGGCGCTGCAACCAACAATCATCTCGATACGGCCTATCTCGCCGGGCGCGAGAAAATCGACATGGTCCATGTGCCGTTCACCGGCGGCCAGGCGGCACTGACCGCGGTGCTGTCGAAAACGGTGGACATGCATTTCGGCAATTCGTCCGATCTCGTCGAGCCGGTCAAAGCCGGTACCGTCAAGGCGCTCGCCGTTTCGACGCGCGAGCGCATGCCGCAACTGCCGAACGTGCCGACAGTCGCGGAAACGGTTCCGGGTTTCGAATACGTCGCCTGGAACGGCTACGCCGTCACCGGTGGCGTTCCAAAGGACGTCATCGATCGCCTTGCGGGAGCCTTGCAGACCATCGCCAAGGATCCGGACGTCATCAAGATATTCTCAAGTCTCGGCATTGAATCGGTCGGCAGTTCGCCGGAGGAGGCCGTCGCGAGCCTGCGCAAGGATATGCCGATCTATTCGGAAATGGTCGACATGGCCGGTGTGCGGAAAAAGTAACGCACTTCACTTGTGCCGCTGCGGGTTGCTGGCATAGGGAGTGCCTATGTCCGACACGTCAGTGCCCGAAAAGCAGACTCCCACAGACGCCGCTCATCGCCACGCTTTTGTCAGCTTCATCGCGGCCGACACGCTGTTTAGTTGCGCCGAAGACATCATCGTCGTTGCCGTTGGCTGGCTCATTTACATCAAAACGCGCAGCACGTTTGCCGTCGGCATGGTCGGCCTTGCCGGCTTCGCACCGTCGGTGCTGCTGTCGCTCTTCACCGGCCTTGCCACGGACCGTTTCGACCGGCGGCTCGTGCTTGCAGTGTGCGGCGGCGGCTTGACCGCTGGCGCGGTGATGCTGTGCCTCGTCGCCGAGTTGGACGTGATCTGGCCGGTCTATGCCATCGTGTTCTTCATCGGGATTGCCAAAGCCTTTCTGGGACCCGTGAGCAAAGCGCTGGTGCCGAATCTCGTCAGGCCCGGTGAACTCACCAGAGGATTGGCGCTGGCCAACTCTTTCGGCGGCACGGCCCGGCTGATGGCGCCTGCGCTCGGCGGCATCTTATATCTTGCCGGACCGGTGGCGCCGTTTCTTGCGGCTGTCGCCGCCGCTGCCGGCGGCGTTGCGTGCTGCATCGGTATCGGCAAGCGGCCGCCCGAAAATGCGATGTCGAACATGAACTGGTCGACGCTGGTGGCCGGTTTTGTCTTCATCTGGTCGGCGCCGGTCGTTATGGCGGCGATGGCGCTCGATCTCGCCGCCGTGCTGCTCGGCGGCGCCACGGCGCTCATGCCGTATTTCGCGCAGGAGATATTTCACGCCGGTCCATGGGCGCTCGGCATCATGCGAACCGCGCCGGCGATCGGCGGTCTGCTCGTATCTTTTGTGCTGGCGTATTGGCCGTTGCGGCGTTGGGCCGGCCCCACACTGCTCATTGTCGTGGCGGTCTACGGTCTGGCAACCATCGGCTTCGGCCTCTCGACCAACCTCTTTGTCGCGCTCGGCTTCCTCGCCATTCTTGGTGGGTCGGATTCGGTGAGCATGTTGGTCCGGCAATCGCTGGTGCAGACGAACACGCCCGACGCGATGCGCGGCCGCGTCAGCGCCGTCCACACGTTGATTGCCGGGGCGTCCGGCGAGCTTGGCGAATTCGAATCCGGACTGTTGTCCGTGGCCATCGGCGTCGTGCCCTGTATCGTGGTCGGCGGTGTTGCCGCGGTGATTGCCGCCGCTTTGTTTGCGATTCTGGTACCGCAGTTGCGGCGCACGGATCGGGTAGAGAATTAGTCGCTTTGCAATAGGTCGGCGCGCATGGGATCTCAGCCGAACAGCATCTTCGCCAACTGGCCGAGCCACGTGATGACGGGAAACGGCGTGAAGACCTGGAGCGCAAAGGCAATGGCCGCGATCACGGCGACATTGATAATTGCCCCGATCAGCAAGCGTTGCGCGAGTGGCGGGTAGGGTGGCTTATTGTTGGCGGGCCAGGCAAAGGCCTCTTCCCATTGCGGCTGCGGAATGTTGGGCGGTCTGATTTTCTCGAGCGGCACCCACGCTTGGTAGGCAGCGATGCCGCGCTCGCGCGCGATGGTGTTACGCAACCAGAACGCATTATGCCGCCCGGCCACGTCGACGGCCCTGTCGGTCGCGAGCCGCGCAAGATACAGGATCAGCAGACACGCGAGGTAGACATAGCCAATCCAAAAACCCGACGTGAGCCATGATTTGGTGAAGGACCTGACGTTGAAGACCGCCGCAAACATCTGCACCGTGGCGTCGACGAGCTTGTCAAGGCCGCTGAAGACTCGGCCGAAGGCCGACGCCGGATCGGCGGCCTGCAGAAACAAAATCACGGCCACCACGATGGCGAGCTGAAATAACGGAAATCTGACGATACCCCGTATCGGGGCCATAATTTGCTTGATCATGCCCATGGGGGCTCCGGAAAGTGTCTAGGCAAGTATAGGGCAGGTTCGGCGGCTTGCCCGCCAAATCGCGCGCGCGGGCGGAGCACGTAACTATTACTTTCTGGGGCGGCCCCTTTTGCACCTGCGCCCCCGAGCCCCTATATGTCTCCCTCCAGGAGCCATTGCCCATGTCCACGCCCGTGTCCGCGACCCCCGCAACGCCAGAAAAAATCCCCGTTACCGTACTGACCGGCTATCTCGGCGCCGGGAAGACCACGCTGCTCAACCGTATTTTGTCCGAGCCGCACGGCAAGAAATACGCCGTCATCGTCAACGAGTTCGGCGAAATCGGCATCGACAACGAGCTGGTGGTCAACGCCGACGAAGAAGTCTTCGAGATGAACAACGGCTGCATCTGCTGCACCGTGCGCGGCGACCTGGTGCGCATCATCGACGGGCTGATGCGGCGCAAGGGCAAGTTCGACG
>JAQGJO010000161.1 GCA_028290595.1 Hyphomicrobiales bacterium
AATTGCGCACGCCGGCCATGCCGTATTTCTCGCCGCTCTCCACCACCAGATCGAGCAGGAATTTGTCGGCGATATGCGGGCCGGTGATAGGCACCTTCAGCGCATCACGCAGTTCTGCGGCGCCGCCAACATGGTCGATATGGCCATGGGTCAGCCAGATCTGCTCGACATTGACGTTGGCCTTGGCGATGGCCTCCAGGATCAGCGGCACGTCGCCGCCGGGATCGATGACGACCGCCTGCCGGGTGGCCTCGTCCCACAGCAGCATGCAGTTCTGCTGGAACAGCGTCACCGGAATGATCACTGCGCCGGCCGCGGCCCTGGTCTCGGATTCTTGCGTCATCGCGCCACAATGCTGATTTTTGGCGAGGTGTGAAGGGGGTAAATGCGGCGGTGATGTCGTCCCGGCCCAGTGAGCGAAGCGAACGTCGAGCCGGGACCCATAAACACTGCCGTCGGTGTTCAGAGTGGTCGCGGCCACAGCGTTCTATTCTGTAGAGACGGAGGCTATGGGTCCCGGCTTGCGCTCGCAAGCTCGCTTGCCGGGACGACATAACTCTACCTCTTCAACTGCACCTTCAACGTCGCTTCCACCTCCCGGTCGAACGACGTCGCCTTCGGCGGCGCCTTGTCGCGCTGGGCGGCGACGTAGTTGTCGCGCTTCTGCACCAGGGCGGCGAGCTTGTCGTTGAGCGCCTTGCGCGCCCGCATCTGGGTTTCGATCTCCGCCGCGCGCTGCACCGGCGCCAGTTTTCGCAAACTATCCGGCAGTTCGTCCTCCTTGACGTCCTCAAGCTTCTGCCGGCCCGCGGCGACGTCGCTGACCAGATCGCCGCCGGTGACGGCCTCCGAGGTCGAACGCGAACGCTTGTTGATGTAACTCGCCATGTCAGACGCCTGGGCCGGCGCTGCGGCGGCGACCTTCGACAATTGCCGGGTCTGGTCCTCGGTGCGTTTCTGCATCGGTGCCGGGCCGTAGGGGATCACGGTGCGGTTGATCTCGTTCTGCAGGATGATGATGTCGCCGTCATAGGGCGTCTCGATGATCATCACCTGGCCGCCATCCTGCGGGATCGGGATGAAGCGACCGTCGCCGCGCTGCGCGATGTCCTGCCAGACCCGTTCGGTGTCGCGAGCGCTGCCCGCCAGTACCGCGTTGACGATGATGTCCTTCTGTTTCGCCACCGCCAAAGTGGTCGGATATTTGGTGTCTTGCGCGTAGTCCATGTGGGGCGGCGCATCGCCGACCAGGAACACGATGCGGCGGGTGTCTTTCTTCTCGGTCCAGTGCAGCTTGTTGACGGCGACGTCGAGCGCCTCGTTGACGCTCTCCGGCCAGTCGCCGCCGCCGCGCGCCTTCATTTCGAGCAGGTTGGCGTAGAGGTCCTGGATGTCGGTGGTGAGCTCATAGGTTTTCGTCACGTAGTCGTCGCCGATGTCGCGATAGGCCACCATGCCCATGCGGATCTCGGCATCGGGATTGCTGTCGAGAATAGTTGTAGCGATCGACCAGATATTTCGCTTGGCCCCCTCGATCAACCCGCCCATCGAGCCGGTGGTGTCCAGCACGAAGGCGACTTCGACGGTGGGGCGGGCATGCGCCGCCGTCAGTGCGGCAGTCAACGGCAGTGCGGCGATGGCGAGTGCGAATGCGCGGATAGTGATGGCTGAAATCATGATGCTCTCCTCCGGTATGCGTCCCTCGGAACTCAGGTTCCATCGACTTCACGTTCGCGTGAGGTCGAAATTGGGGCGGCACCAGTTCAAATTTGCGGCTGATTGCGTGCAGGCCCTCGCTTGGGGCGGTGCCCAAAAACGGGCTACAGTTCGTCGCAATGGAATCGCAAGCCGTTCATCTGGCGCTCGCGCCACCGCTCGACCGCCGTCAATCGGAGACGGCGCTGGCGATCGCGCGCGGCACCGCGCGGTTGCTGCGCACCCTGGGATTTTCCTGCATCAGCGAGCTGTCGCTGCCATCCGGCCGCCGCGCCGATCTCGTGGCGGTCAGCGACAAGGGCGATATCTGGATCGTCGAGATCAAGTCGTCATTGGAGGATCTGCGCGCCGACCAGAAATGGCCGGACTACCGCGCCCATTGCGACCGCCTGTTCTTCGCCTTCACCCGGGACTTGCCGTACGAGATCTTTCCCGGCGACACCGGCCTGATCGTCGCCGACGCCTATGGCGCGCACATGCATTGCGACGCACCGGAGCATCGCCTGCCGGCGGCCACGCGAAAGCTGATGCTGCTACGTTTTGCGACAACGGCGGCGCAAAGGCTCAACCGGCTGATCGATCCGCAGGGGCATGGGGAGATGTTGGGCGAGGTGTAGTGTCTGTCATTCCGGGATGCGACAGACGGCGAAGCCGGATAGCGCAGGCCTCAGCCACTCCAATTGGAGTGGTGGGGAATCTGGAGATGTTTTGAACATTTCAGGATTCCGGGTTCGCGCGCAGCTATCGCTGCGCGCGCCCCGGAATGACATTAGCGTGTCAGCGCGGCGCGCGCTTGGCCAGAATGCGCTGCAGGGTGCGGCGGTGCATATTCAATTGGCGCGCAGTCTCCGAGACGTTGCGGCCGCACATTTCATAGATCCGCTGGATGTGTT
>JAQGJO010000219.1 GCA_028290595.1 Hyphomicrobiales bacterium
TGATCCTTCGGCGCAATGATCGCATCCGCATTGAGGCCCGCCTCCGCATCTTCCTCGATGCCTGGAACGACGCCGCCAACCTTGCTGCCGAGATCGCCGACGATGGTATCCGGCAGACGCCTGATCCCGGAGCGTCCGGCGATCAGGCGTGACCAGTTGGCTTCCACACCAACGCCCAGGGGACTGACGGCACCCGTGCCCGTAACAACAATGCGACGCATTTAAATCTCCCGGATCGTGGTGGAAATGACGCCTGAGCGGCTATGCTCACGGGCGCTGGATGCGGGCGCGCGATCGCCCCCGCGTGTCATTGCAGGTAAGCGGTCTTGGAATCAGCAGCGCCCGTGCGCGCGAGAAGATCGTCGGCCACTGTTTTGAGAATCCGTTGCGAGAGAGCCTTGTTCTCGACCGCGCGCGACAGCACCAGGGCGCCGACCATAGCCGACACAAGGCTGATGGATTGATTTCGTGTCGTCTCATCGGGCGTGTCCGACAGCAAGCCATCGAACAGAACCAGGTGTTTTTCCATGCCGGCTTCGAAAGCCTTTTTTAGCGCTGTGTTTTTCAGCAGAGCATCATGGCGCGCCACATCCGGTGCCAGGGCGGCGAACACGCAGCCCTCGCCCGGCCGATCGCGATGCGCCTTCGACAGATAAAACCGAATGAGTCCGGCGAGCGGATTGGCCGACGCTCCGTGGATGATCCGCGACCATCGTCCGGCGCTCTCGTCGAGCGCCTGGGCGCTCGCCTCGACGATCAGGTCATGCTTCGATTTGAACTGCTTGTAGAAGCCGCCATGGGTGAGCCCGGCAGCCTTCATCAGATCGCTGAGGCCGATGCCGTCAAATCCGCGTTCGCGAAACAGGCGGCCGGCGACGCCGATAACGGTGCGGCGGTTCTCCTGCGCCTGTTCGCGGCTGACTTTCATGACAATCCCTTCGTTGTAAATTTATATTGTGATCGACATCTAAAATAAGGCGGATGTTTGACTGACACAAGTTGCAACGGTGGAAGCAACTCGCGCTCTACCCTCGCCGATGAAACATAGCTGATTGGCTTCTTGTTTTGACTTGCCTGACGCCCCACGGTAAATAGCCATATGGCTACATTTGGTCTTCAGCTCCCGGTCATTTTCGGCGCGCTTGCCGACCCGACACGACTCGCTGTCGTGGAGCGGCTTGTCAGCGGTCCGGCGTCTGTTTCCGAATTGGCGAAGCCCTTCGACATGGCCGGCCCGTCGTTTCTCAAACATCTGAAGGTGCTTGAAGACGCCGGTATCGCTTACAGCGAAAAGAAGGGCCGGGTGCGCACAGTGAGCCTCAATGCGGATGCGTTGCGCTGGGTCGAGGCATGGGTCGAACGACGCCGCCAGCTCTGGGAGGATCGCCTCGACGGCCTTGGAAGCTTTCTCTCCAAAGGCAATAATTGATGGAAAGCAATTCCCAACATCACGACAGCTTTACGATCGAGCGCGTCTATCCAAATCCCAAGGCCGAGGTCTGGGCCGCCTGGAGCATTCGCGAGAAGAAAGCCGTCTGGATGGGAAACCCCGCGCTTGAAATGGACTTTCGCCCCGGCGGAGTCGAACGCGGCAGGTTTCGCGATCCAATGGGCGAACATGTCAACGAGACGCGCTATTTCGAGATCGCCGAAGGCGAGCGCATCGTGCTCGCCTATTCCATGGCCGTGAACGGCCGCGTGCACACGGTTTCCCTGACGACGATTACCTTCATGGATGAGAACGGCGCGACGCGCCTGCGCTATATGGAGCAGATGTGCATCATCCCGCCGAGCGACGGCCGCCAGGGCCGCGAGCATGGCTGGAACCTGTTGCTCGACGCCTTGGGCGTCCACCTCGCAGGGTGACAACATGGCTTTCGAGAAATCTGATCTTCTCGCCTACATGCGATCGCATCGCTTGATCGTCGTGTCCTCGATCGGTGACGGTGGTGACCCGCAATCGGCCCTGGTCGGGATCGCGGTGACCGACGAACACGAAATCATTTTCGACACTGTGTCCGACAGCCGCAAGCATCGCAACCTGGCGCACGATCCACGCGCCTCCCTCGTGTTCACCGGTCCCGAAGAGAAAACCCTGCAGCTTGAGGGCATCGCCCGCTCACTGGCGGTGACAGGCGATGCCGACGCGGATCTGCGCGAGATTTATTACACCGCCTGGCCCGACGGGCGGGAGCGGCTGAACTGGCCCAATATTTCCTACTGGTGCGTCAGCCCGCACTGGGCCCGCTATTCGGATTTCGACGCCGGCCCGCTCATCCGGGCATTCGACTGGCCAAAAAGATAGCCATCCAGCTTCCTATCTTGACTTCTCCTGGCCTCGCATTAGATAGCTTCTCAGCTACCTTTTGAGAACAGCGAGGTCATGATGCGAAAATTGAGCGTATTCAACAGCGTGTCGCTGGACGGCTACTTCACCGACACCAATAACGACTATAGCTTTGCCCACGAAGGGACGGATGATTCCGAAATGATGGAATTCATCAAGGGCAATGCCCAGGGCGAGAACGCCCTCGTGTTCGGCCGCGTCACCTACGACTTGATGTCGGCCTGGTGGCCGACGCCGGAGGCAGCGAGGGCCATGCCCGAGATTGCCAAGGGCATGAACCAGGCGCCGAAATATGTCTTCTCCCGCACGCTCGATGCGGCGGACTGGTCAAACACCACTTTGCTGAAAGATGATCCGGCAAAAGAGATCGCGCGAATCAAGCAAACGCCAGGCCCCGATATGACCATTCTGGGTTCCGGCACCATTGTGGCGCAACTGACCGCAGCAGAACTGATCGACGACGTGCAACTGCTGATCTGCCCGGTGCTGTTGGGCTCGGGCAAAAGCATGTTCGCCGGCGTGACTGGCACCTTGTCGCGCTCGAAGACATTCAAGAACGGCCGCGTCTTCCTGGCCTATGGCAGAGGGCGCTAAACCGATGCGGCGTTCAGTGCCGCTATCGCGCGCTGGCCGGGCACGCGCCCAGTCAGCCGCGTCCACAGCGCAGCGCAATCGTCCGGCGCTGTCTCGCCGCACCATGCAACATGCTGGTCCGGCCGCACGAGAATGAGCGTTGCACCGTAAGCCTGCCGCGCCTCCTCACTGGAGTCGCGCAGGATCTTCAGGGGAACTTTCGCCTGAGCGGCGGAGGCCGCCAAAGCCTCGACGCTTTCCCGCGCGCCAAACGCGATCAGCGTGAAGTCGCGGCCCAGTGCGTCGAAAGCATTCTCGCCTGACGCCAGCGCAAGCGGCGCCAGGTGATGGCCAGGCCGCGCTTTGGCCATATGCGTCCCATGCGCGCCGCAGACCGCACCCGGCGGACCGGCAACAACTGACGAGCCCTCGTAGTTCGGCACATAGGAGCCGACCTTGGTGCCATCGTCAGGATTGCGCGCCGTCCACTCACGTTCAAATTCGGCGCGGTCGCGATGCGGGTTGTAGCGATCGAGAAAGACGCGATCGGATTCAATGTTGTCGGCAATGATGTTGCGGCCGATGTCGTTAAAGACGGCGGCGCGCTCGTCGCTATAGGATTGCAGCAGTTCGTCGCCGCCCCATCCCTTCAGGACAGCGCTGAGCTTCCACGACAGGTTGATCGCATCCTCAAGCCCGTTGTTGAGGCCGAAGCCGCCATAGGGCGGATGGCTGTGCGCGGAATCGCCCGCGATGAACAGGCGTCCGGTGCGGTAACGATCAGCGATAGACACCCGCAGATCCCAGAAGCCGACGTAATCGATCTCGCAGGCAAACGGCCGGCCCGCTGCTTCCTGCAGCAGACCTTTGAAGTCGAACGTCTCCTTTGTCGCATCTGCGGGGACAGGCGCGTGGAAAAACCAGCCCTTGCCGACATCGATGCGGCCGAAGAATTGCCAATAGCCATTCAGGTCTGGCCTCATGATCCGATAGGTCGAACGCTGCGGCAGCCGCTTCAATATGTCGTGCAGTTCGCGTGAGCGAAACACGACGAGCGCCATGACCTGGTCGAAGTCGATGCCGCCTTTCTCAATGCCGGCGGCATCGCGCACCAGCGATTTGGCGCCGTCGCATCCGACAGCATAAGCGGCATTCAACGTGCGCTTCTCGCCGTCGGGATTGCCGATTTCGACTGTGACACCCGCCGCATCCTGCGCGACGGACGTCGCTGTCCAGCCGAACAGGCGGTCGACGTTCGGCAATGTCGCCAGCTTCCGGCGCAGCACCTCTTCGGTTTTGTATTGCGGCAGGCGCTCATTCTTTTCGCGGAAGAAATCCTGAACGGCTTCGCGGCCCGGCGGCGCAGCCCAATATTCTCCGATCAGCGACTCGTAAACCGTGACGCCGCCGATCGCGAAGTCGGCCGGCATGACGCGTTCGGCACGCAAGGCGTCGGCAATGCCCCAGATGCGGAAATGCTCAAGCGTGCGCTGGGTGAGATTCTGGCCTTTCGGAATATGCTGAACCCCGGTGCGCCGCTCGATCAGCGCACAAGTGATGCCCCGTTCGGCAAGATCGATCGCCAGGGCCACGCCCACCGGGCCGGCGCCGACGATGATCACCTGGTAACGCTTGTTGTCGCCCGCTTGCATGCTGCCTCAACCCTGTTCAATCCGCATCCGATGTCGGATGCGTGATTATTTCGCCGCCATCTCCGACGCGAGTTTCGAGATGATCGAGGTATCAACCGCCTCGCTCAGAAGGTTCGGATCCTTGACCCATCCTTGCGCGACAAAAAAGTCGAGGTCGGTTCGCAGGCTGTTCATGTCGACCTGACCGTTTGCATCGACGGCGCTTGGCGAAATCGAACGCAGGAAAGCCGGATCGTTGACGTTGGAATATTTCGCCAGGATATTGACGATCTCATCGC
The DNA here is from genome assembly GCA_028290595.1 of Hyphomicrobiales bacterium. Next base: position 4,851 of record JAQGJO010000219.1, read on the forward strand.
CGCGTTCGCCGCTATATTTTCCGTCTGCCAGCCCGGTATTGTAATAGCGGCAGCCCTTGAGATAGGCGCGCAGGAAGCGTGTTGCGACCGCCTGGTTCTTGAGAAATTTCTCCGAAAACAGAACCACGCTGGTCTGCTGATTGGGATAGAAGCTCGCGATCGTCGCGAACTTGACGGCGCCGCCCTGTCTGACGACGCCGGTCGCGAACGGTTCCGCATCGAGCGCCGCGTCGATGGCGCCGTTCAAGAACGCTGCCGAATGCTGCGGCATGCCCAGATAGACGATCTCGATATCCGAATATTTCAATCCACCAGCCTTCAGCGCCTGATTGATGGTCGAGAGATCGGCGATGCCTGGTCCGGCTGCGGCGACCTTCAGCCCCTTGAAGTCGGCGAAGCTCTTGACCTTGCCTTCGTCGACGAGCGCCTTGCGCACCATGATCGCCGAATAGCTGTTGCCCGGCGAGTTGCGCGCCTTGTCGGCGACGATCTTGATTTTGATGCCGCGCTCAATCGCATTGTAGAGCCCGGCGGACACGGCACCCGCGCCCACTTCGAGGTCGCCCGACCCCATCGGCGCGATCATTCTGGCGGCCGAGTCGAATTTGGACGTTTCAAGTTCAATGCCTTCTTCGGCGAAATAGCCCTTGGCTTGCGCAACGAAGAAGGGCGCGTCGCTGATCGAGCCGATCAGGCCGATCGAAACACGATCGGCGGCGTTGGCGGCGCCTGCGCCGAACGCGAAGAAAGCGATCCCGAGGCGGAGAAATCCATCCTTGAAAGAAACTCTGTGCATGCCGCGTCTCTCCTGCGATGAGGCCGAAACTCAAGCCGCGTCGCTGGGCGGTGCAGGCTGGCTCGGCCGCTCGACCTAAGCAAGCAATCTGCCAGTTCCGCAAAGCGCCACTACAGGGAGCATAAAATAAATAATTTAATCCCGTAATATGGGAATAAAATAAACTAAAGCGCCAAGACCTGCTTGGACCGCACCAGGGATCGTCCCGGGCGCACCTTCGGTGTCGGCGCATCGCCGGCGCGTTCGCCGAGCGTGCGGGCAATCGTCCGCGCGCAGAAGGTCAGCTTGTCTGCAATTGCCTCAATCTGCCCAGTTTCCAGGCTCTGACGCTGAACGACCACGCTGAGGCTGCCGAGAATGTTCTGGCGTCCGTCGAGGATCGGCGCGGCGATGCCGGCGACGCCGCGCGTGACCTGGCCGAAGGTCACATCCCAGCCTTTCTGCCGAATGCTGCGCAGGCTCACCTTCACGCCCTCCAAATCCTCGCCGAGGCCGGCGGCGGCGAATGCTTCCACATTCGCCTGATGGAGTTTCTGCAGTGTGGTTGCCGGCCAGTGAGCAAGGATGGTGCGTGATGCCGAACCAAATAACAGCGGGCTGACAGCCCCTTTTGCATAGCCGCTGACGATCGGCGTCGTGCCGTATTCGTGGTGGACGCACATCACCTGCTGGCCATAGCTACGGCAAAGCGCCGAAAAGCCGCCGAACTCGCCGACCAGTTCGACCATGAAAGGCCGGCTCGCCTGGATCAGCGGATCCTTGCGCTGGATCAGCGCTTCGAGCTCGATGATCCTGGGGCCCGGCGTGTAGCCGACCTCCGGCAAGGCCGTCAGAAAGCCGGCATCGACCAGCTCGCGCAGATATCTGTAGAGCGTCGAGCGGGTATAGCCCAGCCGCTCCGCCATATCCTCAATGGTCCAGGCAAACTGCGCGTCCGTGAACAGCTCCATGACGTCCAGCATTTTCGTATGGCTGGTCATGCCCGCACCTGTCCGCCGAACGATGCCATGGTCCCACTTTCCTTAAACCCACAATATGATATCATCGACTTATTCAATAAGCTAAAATAAAGCCAGAGTCATGAAACAGGACATTTTTCTGCGCGCCAGCGATGGCCACGAACTTGCCGCCTATCATGTCACGCCCATCAGCCAACAGATCGGCCAATTGGTGGTTCTGCACGAGTTTTTCGGGCTCAACAATCATATCCGTAACGTCGCCAACCGTTTCGCCGCCCTCGGCTACGAGGTGATCGTGCCGGGTCTTTTCGACCGCGTGCAGCGTGGCGCCGACTTCGATTACGATTCCGTTGGCATCGAGGCCGGGCGCGCCATGCGCGCTGCCGTCAATGTCGAGGACAGCCTGCGCGACATGAAGGCGGGCGTCGATTTCATCTCGCCGCGCGGCAAAGTCGGCGCCATCGGCTATTGCTGGGGCGGAACCCTGGCCTTTCTGGCGGCGACGCGGCTCGCCGATCAGGTCGCCTGTTCGGTCGGCTATTACGGCAGCCAGATCGTCGATTTCCTCGACGAGGAGATTGGCGCACCCCTGCTTCTGAATTTCGGCGACAATGATCTCAGCATTCCGCTGCGCGATGTGGTGCGCATCCGCGAGCGCTACCCGCAACTGCCGATCCACGTCTATCCCGGCAAGCACGGCTTCAATTGCGACCTGCGCGCCAATTACACGCCGGACTCGGCGCAAGCGGCCCTGTCGCGTACTCTGGCTTTCTTCGGCAAACATCTGCACGGCGAAAACACAAAGGTGGCGTAATGGGTCTTGCGGCAACCGATAGCGATTATCTCATCGACGGCAGCGATGCCGTCACGCAGCAGATCGTGGCGCGCCGCAAGGCCGAAAGCGCAACAGCACGCGCCGCCGCCAATGCGGAACTCGACATCGCTTATGGCCCGCATCCGCGCGCGCGTTTCGATCTGTTCTGGCCCAAGGACACGCCGCGCGCGGTGCTGATCTTCATCCACGGCGGCTGGTGGAAGAGCGGCTCCAAGGATGATCGGGCGTTCATCGCACCCGCATGGATGGATCAGGACATCGCCGTGGCCACGATCAACTATCCGCTCGCCCCAGAGGCGACCCTCGCGGAGATCACCGCAAACGTAAAGACCGCGATCGACGCCATCTGCGCCCATGTCCATGGCCGCACCAAAAACATCGTTCCCTATGTCATCGCCGGGAATTCGGCCGGCGGACATCTGACGGCCTATTGCGCCAGCGCGGGAAAGCAGGCGCTCCACGGCAAGCTCATCGGCGCCTGCGCCATGAGCGGTCTTTACGACCTCGCGCCCCTGGCGACCGTGTTCCCGAACGAATGGCTGCACCTCACCGAGCAAGCCATCGCGACACT
>JAQGJO010000248.1 GCA_028290595.1 Hyphomicrobiales bacterium
GAGGCCGTGGTCGATGGTCTGGTTGCGCTCGGGCGTATCGCCGTTGATCTTGGCGACAGCCTGCAATCGATCGACATCAATCCATTCGTCGTCATGCCGAAAGGGCAGGGGGCTACGGCGTTGGATGCGCTGGTTGTCCTGAGAGGATGATTGACTAAGGGCAAAACCTTAAACAGAAGCCCTCATCCTGAGGAGGCGCGTAGCGCCGTCTCGAAGGACGGGGGCGTCAGGCCGCAGTGAATCAACAGCATCTTGCTCAGCCTTGTGTCAGGCATTCACACCGTGGTGTACCTCACGACAAGAAGCGGCTGTGCTGCAGGCCATTTTACAATAGCGGTTGAGAGATTCTCTCTGTCGCCCCGTCCTTCGAGACGCAACGCAAAGCGTTGCTCCTCAGGATGAGGGCTTCTGGGAGCTGCCTTCCACTTGCAACAGCGGCCAGGCAAGGTCCTGCGCGCCCACAACAGCAGGAGACGCCGGCCATTCGACGGCAATGGCCGGGTCGTCATAGCGCAGTCCGCGCGCCTGGCCCGGCACATAGGGCCGGCCCATCTGGTAAAGCACGTCGGTCTCGGCTTCCAAGGTCAGAAAGCCGTGGGCGCAGCCTTCGGGAATGAACATCGCATCGCCGCGCTCGGCGCTCAGCGTCTGCGCCGTCCATTGCAGGTAGGTGGCGCTGTCGGGTCGCAGGTCGACGGCGACATCAAAGACGCTGCCGCGCACGGGCCGTATGACCTTTGCTTCGGCATAAGGCGCATCCTGGTAGTGCATGCCGCGCAAGGTGTGGCGCGCTGTGTTGCGGGACAGGTTGATCTGCGTCGAGACGAAGTCGATTCCCGCACCTGCGAATTCCTTGGCGCAATAGGCGCGGGCGAAAAAGCCGCGCTCGTCATGATGCGGCTCAAGCTCGATATGAAACACGCCGGCGATTTTCGTAGGCGTGAATCGCATGGCTCAGAAAATCCTGATCTGTGGCACGGCGGTAACGAACTGCCCGCCCCAGCCTTTGATTTTCGTCGATTGCGCCGCAATTTCGTTGGCGAGGTTCCACGGCAGAATCACCAGATAGTCCGGCCGCGTCTCGCCGATGCGCTCCGGCGCCAGAATCGGCACGTGGCTGCCCGGCAGCAGCTTGCCCTGTTTCTCAAGACTGCGGTCGTAGATGCAGACGATGTCGTCGTGCGTGGCGCCGCAATGGTTGAGAAACGTATTGCCTTTCGCCGCCGCGCCATAGGCCGCGATCTTTTTGCCGTCCTTCTTCGCCTCGGCCAGGAAAGCGAGAAAGCCCTTCTTCACCTCAGCGACTTTCGGCGCGAAGCCTTCATAGCCCTCAAGCGCGTCGAGATGCGCTGCTTTTTCCTCGGCGCGCAGAGCCCGCAACCGTTCCGTCTCCACATGCGCGGCATCCTTGCGGCAGGCGAAGAGCCGTAGCGAGCCGCCATGGGTTGTCTGTTTCTCCACGTCGAACAGGCGCAGGCCCGCCTTGGCGAAGACGTTCTCCACCGCGACGAGCGACAGATAGGAGAAATGTTCGTGATAGATCGTGTCGAACTGGATTTCGCGGATCAGGTTCAGCACATGCGGAAATTCAAACGTCGAAACGCCTTGTGGCTTCAGGATGGTCGCAAAGCCTTTGGCGAAATCGAGAATATCGGGCACATGCGCCAGTACATTGTTGGCGGCGGTGAGGTCGGCGCTGAAACCGCGCGCGACGAGATCCTGGGCGCAGGCTTCGCCGAAGAAGGCGACTTCGGTCGGCACGCCGATGGCGACGGCCGCCTTGGCGACATTGGCGGCAGGCTCGATGCCCAGCACCGGCACGCCCTCGGCGACGAAATGCTTGAGCAGATAGCCGTCGTTCGAGGCGACCTCGACCACGAGAGATGACGGCCCCAATCCAAACCGCTCTTTCATATCCAGCGCATAGCGCCGCGCATGCTCGACCCAGGAATCCGAATAGGAGGAGAAATAGGCATAATCCGAGAAGATCGCGTCAGGCGGAACGGAATCGTCCACCTGAACGAGAAAGCACGACGGGCAGACGCGCGCATGCAGTGAATATTTCTGGTCCCGGCCGGCATCGACATCGGCCTGCGTCACATAGGAGTTCGCCAGCGGCGTCGGCCCCAGATCGACGAGCGTATGCGTCAGGGGCGTCTTGCAGAAACGGCAATTGGGAACGGCTGCTGGCATGATGATCAAAGGTCCGCGTAATGTTCGATTTGTTGCAAGGTGATCTGGCGGGCGCTGTCGCCATCGCGCACCGCGCTATACCAGTCGGCGGTCCATTGAAACAACGCATCGCCGGTGAGGCGATCCTGCCATTGCAACGTCTCGCGGGCGAGGCTGGCATCAACCGCGAGGGTCGCCATTTCGATGTTGCCGGCCAGTGGCACATGATCCCAGCCGCCCTTGCCGGTCAGCGATTGCAGCATGTTGTCGGCGATCTGGCCGACAGTGACGTCACGGCCGGGCTTTGGTCCGAAGTTCAAGGCGCGGGGTAGGGCGTCCCGGTGTTCGGCCAGCGCCTGCGCGTAAAGCAGATAGCCCGACAGGCAATCAAGCACATGCTGCCACGGCCGCGTCGCCTGAGGCATGCGCAAGGTGAGGCGTTCGCCGCGCGTCACGGCGCGCACGATATCGGGCACGATGCGATCCTGGGCATAATCGCCGCCGCCGACGACATTGCCGCCGCGCGCCGTGGCGACGCCGACATGCGCCGGTTCGAAATAGCTTTTGGCGAAAGCGCGCGTGATGATTTCCGTCGCCGCCTTCGACGCCGAATAAGCATCCTTGCCGCCGAGTTCGTCGCCTTCGCAAAACGCCGCGCCCG
>JAQGJO010000278.1 GCA_028290595.1 Hyphomicrobiales bacterium
GCGGTGGCGTCATGACCTCGCGAACGCTCCGCATCTGGGCTCGCCTGCACACATGGACGAGCCTCATATGCACGCTTTTCCTGGTTGTTCTGTGTGTCACCGGCCTCCCGCTGATCTTCCACGAAGACATCGATCGCGCGTTCGGCCAGCGCGCGACACCGGACCCGATGGCGACGCAGGCGATGCCGCCGCTTCCCCTCGACCGCCTGCTTGAGATCGCCCGCCAGACGCGGCCGGGAGAAGCTGTCCGGTTCGCGACCGCAGTGCCGGGCGAGCCCCTGTGGAACATGGAAATGGGCGCCTCCGTCGCGTCGCGCACGCTGACCGCGATCGTGACCGTTGACGCGCGAACCGGGCGGATCATGCGGACCGGTGATCGCATCCGCAGTCCCGCGATGCAGTTCCTCAAGGACCTGCATACGGAGCTGCTGATGGAACAACCGGGCATGCTGTTCCTCGGGTTTATCGGCCTGTGTTTCCTGGCATCGATCGTCTCCGGCGTCGTTCTCTATCGGCCTTTCATGCGCAGGCTGCCGTATGGAACGGTCCGCATCGAAAAACGCCGGCGATATTGGCTCGATCTGCACAACCTGGCCGGCATAACGCTGACGACGTGGATGATTGTCGTGGGGGTGACAGGGGTGGTCAACACGCTGTCGCAGCAGATCGCCGACCACTGGATGCGAACGGAGCTGGCCGGCATGATCGCGCCCTGGCGCAACGCGCCGGTTCCCACTCAGGTGGTGCCGCTGCAGGATGTCGTGCAGACCGTGCTCGCCGCCTTTCCGGGAATGGCCGTCGCCACAGTCGCCATGCCCGGCAGCATGTTCGCCGGCGGACATCACTATGACGTCTTCTTGTCCGGCGCGGATCCGCTGACATCCAAATTGATCAAGCCGGTCATGGTCGATGCGCAGACCGGCAGGATCACGGAGGCGAGAGACCTCCCCTGGTACGCGCAGGCGCTGTTCATCTCCAAGCCGTTGCACTTCGGCGACTATGGCGGTTGGCCGCTGAAGGTCCTTTGGGCCGCGTTGGATCTGATGACGATCGGCGTGCTGCTGAGCGGCCTCTATCTATGGATCAGCCGCCTTGCCGGCATGCGCAACCCAAAGATCGGGCCGGCAGATGAACCCTGAACGCCGAGCGCTCCTGACCAAGTTCCAGATTTTCGGGACACCCCTCGCCATCGCCGCAATCACGGTATTCGGTCTGCTGTCGGCGCTGCTGGGCGACGGCGTCTGGGACGCGGTCTCGTGGATCGCTCTCGCCGCACCCGTCGGTATCACGGCGCATCATCTTTGCAGGTCGATGTTTTATCGAGATCCCAGAGTCTGAACTCAACGAGTGAAGCATGATTGCGTTGGCCCCCTATCATCCCCGACACCCGCTTAGCGGGTGAGCGGGGATCCAGACCTGACGGTTCAGCGCCCCGCAGACGCCAACGACCAGCATCGATGCGGTGCAACATCTGGTTTCCCGCTCGCACCTGCGGTGCGTCGGGAATGACATTGACTGCGGCCCTTGTCATCTCCGACAATTCCCGCCCTGCGCTTCGCTTGGCGGGAATGACACGTGACCCCCGATGTTCTTTAGAAGCAGCTCACGAATTCGCGGAAGACCCAGCCCATCGGCTTGCCGTCCATCGTGCCGACGCGCGCCCACGTCTTGCCGTTGCGATCGCTGTCGGTTTCGATCATCTGCACCAGGCGACCGTTCGGCACTTTGGCGAGAATCTTGCCCAGCGGCGCGTCGCGCAGGTTGAGCTGGGTGCCGGTCGGATCGGTGACGCGGCAGCGGTCGGCGGCCTGGGCGCTGGTGGCGGCAATGGCGCAAAAGCCGGCGATGGCGAGGATGGAAAGTTTCAGACGGGTCATGCTGGTCTCCCTGGACTATGCCCACGGAGACATCCGTGGGTGATCAGAATGGCAGATTGAATACCCGGCTCGGCACCAGTTCGCCGTGCGAAACCGCACCAAATGCCACAGGCACGCCGCCGCAGGCCGCATAGGCGGCGCCTTCGGCCGGCGCATCGCGGCCGCGCAGGATCAGCGACTGGCCGCGCCGCAGCCGAGCCGCGCCGTCGCGGTCGACGACGACGCAGGGCAATTCCGACAGGCCGGCCTCGACCGACAGCAGGTCGTCGAACGCCTGGGGGCCCGCCTCGTCGAGCTCCGACAGGATCAGCGAATCGGCTTCGTGAAAGGGTCCGACCCGCGTGCGCCGCAGCGCCGTCACATGGCCGTAGCAGCCGAGCACGCGGCCGAGATCGCGCGCGATGGCGCGCACATAAGTGCCCTTGCCGCATTCGGCTTCCAGGACGGTTTCCTCAGGGCTTGAGGCGACAATCCGCAGGGCGTGGATGGTGACTTCGCGTGGCGCTATTTCGACCGTCGCACCGTCGCGCGCCAGGTCATAGGCGCGTTCGCCGTCGATCTTGATGGCGGAAAACGCCGGCGGCGTCTGCATGATCGTGCCGGTGAAGCGCGGCAGCAGCGCCTCGATCTCCTGCGTCGTCGGGCGCGCTTCCGATGTGCGCGTCACCTTGCCGTCGGCATCGTCGCTATCGGTCTCGATGCCCCAGGTCACCGTGAAGCGATAGGCCTTCTCGCCGTCCTGCACGAATGGCACGGTCTTGGTCGCCTCGCCAAAGGCGACCGGCAGGATGCCGGAGGCGAGCGGATCGAGCGTGCCGGCATGGCCGGCCTTCTTGGCGTTGAAAATGCGCTTCAGACGCGACACCGCATGCGTCGAGGTCATCCCGACCGGTTTGTCGAGAATGAGCCAGCCGTTGACTTCGGTGCGGTTGGAACGCGGAGCACTCATGCTGGGTCTTGTTCCCCGTTTCCTGTGGACCCGTTCGCGTTATCCGGGCTCTCTTCCGTTTCTTCCGTCTTGTCTTCGAGATCGCGCTTGACGCGCGGCGAGTTCAGCAGGGCGTCTATCTTAGCCGAATTTTCGAAACTGTCGTCCATGCGAAAGCGAATTTCCGGCGCGAACTTCAGGTCGATCTTGCGGGCGACTTCGCCGCGCAGGAATTTCTTATGGGTGTCCAGGGCGGTGAGAACCGGCTCGGCCGCCTTGCCGCCCAGCGGCATGACATAGATCGTCGCCAGCTTGAGATCGGGACTCATCGTGACCTTCGGCACCGTGACGACATGGGCGTCGAGCACGGCGTCGTTGAGGACCCCGCGCGTCAGCAGTTCCGACATGGTATGACGGACGAGTTCGCCGACGCGCAACATGCGGTGCGAGGGCTCGCCGCCCTTCTGGTGTGCTCTAGACATGACAATCTCCGAAGCGCGCGGATTTCTCCGCGCGCTAAATCACGACAGTGTTGTTTCTGGTTCGATGTTTTTGGGACAAAGCGCTCAAAGCGAGCGCTTTATTTCCTCCACGCGGTAGCACTCGATGACATCGCCTGAGCGCATGTCCTGATAGTTCTCGAAGGCCATACCGCATTCCTGACCAACGACGACTTCCTTGACTTCGTCCTTGAAGCGCTTGAGCGTCGACAGCTTGCCTTCATGCACAACGACGTTGTCGCGAATGAGCCGGACATTGGCGCCGCGCTCCACACGGCCGTCGGTAACGCGACAGCCTGCAACCTTGCCGACCTTCGAAATATTGAAGACTTCGAGGATCTGGGCGTTGCCGAGCATATCTTCGCGCAACGTCGGCGCGAGCAGGCCGGACATTGCCGCCTTCACATCGTCAACGAGGTTGTAGATGATATTGTAATAGCGAATTTCAAGGCCGAGCCGCTCCGACGCCTCGCGCGCTTCCTTATGCGCGCGCACGTTGAAGCCGATCATCACCGCGCCCGAGGCTTCCGCCAGCGCGATGTCGGATTCGGTGATGCCGCCAACGCCCGAATGCACGATGCGCGCCGCGACTTCTTCGGTGTTGAGTTTTTCCAGCGCCGAAAGGATCGCTTCGACCGAACCCTGCACGTCTCCCTTGATGACGAGCGGGAATTCTTTCAGGCCCGACGACTTGAGCTGGCTCATCATCTCGACGAGCGAGCGGCCGACACCGGCGCCGCGCGCGGCAGCCTTGTCGCGCTTCAGGCGTTCGCGATACTCGGTGACTTCCCTGGCGCGCGCTTCTGATTCCACCACAGCGACACGGTCGCCCGCGTCCGGTGCGCCGGCAAAGCCGAGCACTTCGACTGGGAACGACGGGCCGGCCGAAGTTACATTGTCGCCCTTGTCGTCGAGCAGCGCACGCACGCGGCCCGACTGGGAACCGGCGACGATGATATCGCCAACCTTCATGGTGCCGCGCTGAACCAGCACGGTCGCGACCGGGCCGCGTCCGCGATCAAGCCGCGCTTCGATGACGGTACCCTCGGCCGGACGATCCGGATTGGCCTTGAGGTCGAGAAGTTCCGCCTGCAGCGCAATCAGTTCGAGCAGCTTGTCGAGATTGGTGCGCTTCAAAGCCGAGACTTCGACTTCGAGCGTGTCACCGCCCATGCTTTCGACCTGCACTTCATATTGCAGCAGTTCGGACCGCACGCGCTCCGGCTTGGCGTCGGGCTTGTCGATCTTGTTGATGGCGACGATGAGCGGCACCTTGGCGGCGCGCGCATGGTTGATGGCCTCGATCGTCTGCGGCATCACGCCGTCATCGGCAGCGACGACAAGCACGACGACGTCGGTGACCTTGGCGCCGCGGGCGCGCATGGCGGTAAACGCCGCGTGGCCCGGCGTATCGATGAAGGTGACCGGCATGCCATTGGGCGCAACGACCTGATAGGCGCCGATGTGCTGGGTAATGCCGCCGGCTTCGCCGGAGACGACATTGGCCGAGCGGATGGCGTCGAGCAGCGAGGTCTTGCCGTGATCGACATGGCCCATGATGGTGACGACCGGCGGACGCGGCTCGAGATGATCGTCCTCGCCCGGAATGTCGAACAGGCCTTCCTCGACGTCGGATTCGGCGACGCGCTTGACGCTGTGGCCGAGTTCTTCAGCGACGAGCTGCGCCGTGTCGGCGTCGATCACATCGGTGATCTTGTGCATCAGGCCCTGTTTCATCAGGAGCTTGACGACATCGACGCTACGTTCCGACATGCGGTTGGCGAGTTCCTGGATGGTGATCGTCTCAGGCAGAATGACTTCGCGGACCAGCTTCTCTTTGATCTGGCCGAAGGACTTGCCCTGCAGGCGTTGCTGACGCCGGCGGAACGAGGCCTCCGAGCGCATGCGCTCGCCTTCTTCGGCGGTGGCGCTGGTGACGGTCAGGCGGCCACGGTTCTTCTGCTCGCTGCCGCGAACGGGGCGCGGCGGCAGCACAACCTTGATGGGCATGCCGGGCCGGCGGATGATGCGCTTGGTCTCTTCTTCTTCGGCTTCGCCGACCGGCTTTGTCGCCGGACGGGCGACACCAACAGCCGGTGCTGCGGTCGTTGCAGTGGTTGTCGTTTCGGTGGCGGGGCGGCGCAGCGCCACGGACGGCGCGGAGGGCGCCGATGCGGGCACCGGATTGCCGGACGAGTCGAGCCGGCGCTTGGCTTCGTCTTCCGACCGGCGCTTGGCCTCGGATTCCTGCAGGCGGCGCTGGTCTTCCTCGCGCTTGCGCGCTTCAGCGGCATCGCGTTCGATTTTTTCCTGGGCTTCGCGCTCGTTGCGGGCCTTGGCGTCGATTTCCGCCTGGCGGCGTTCTTCTTCTTCGCGGCCACGCGCATCGGTGAGCGCGCGCTCACGGATTTCGATTTCGCGATCGGTCAGGGTGCGCAAAACCATGCCGGCCGAATTTCTCGGATCGGGCGTCTGGCTCGTACGGGCCGGCGTGGCGGAGCGCGGTGCGTTTTTGGACGAAGGCGCCTGCGGCTGCGCCGGGGGCGGCGGTGCGGCAGGCTTGGCAGCCGGCGTCTCGACGCGCGCAGCCGGCCTCACGGCCGGCGCCGGTCCAAGTACGCGTGTCTTCACCTTTTCGACGACGACCTGTTTGGTGCGTCCGTGCGAAAAGCTCTGACGGACAACGCCCTGCTCTATCGGCCGCTTCAGCGTAAGCGTCTTGGCCGATGCAACATGCAGGGTCTTGTCGCCTGTATCCTTCGTTTCACTCATACGTTTCATTTCCCCGGGACCGTGCCCGACATTCATTCAATCGTCTTTGCCGCCTGATATTTCGACGCTAGCGGCGTCATTTCTGACCCTGCCCGCGCGCGTATCGCTGGTGAAGACGCCACGATATCGGGCCAATCGCCCGCACCGTGTCAGGAAAGCCTGACTGGCTGCTCCCCGCCGAAGCGCTGCATGTATCACATTTGACCGCCCCAATGCCAAATCCAATTGCCCAGAAGCGAAAAAATCGATTCGGGGCAGAGGATCGGCCAAAGGATCGGGATTGGGGCCGTATTTTCGCGAAACTGCCTGGCCGATTTTGCGGATTCCGTCGGCGCTGCCGTCCTGGGCGTGGATGAGAGCGGCAACGTCGCCGTGGCCGATCTGGGCTTCGACCTTGGCGGCGCCGGCAACGACCAGCCCCGCCTTATTGGCCATGGCCAGACTTTGCAGCGCGTCTTTTTCGATCAGGCGATCGAGATCTTCTGCCAGTGAATTTGGCGTTGAAACTGGTTTTTTCAAGCTGCGGGCGAAATTTCCGCCCTTCATCGCGTTGCTGACCGCCTCAGCGGTGGCGGTCACCCAGACGCCGCGGCCCGGCAGGCGCCGGCGCAGGTCGGGTACGATGTCGCCGGACGGGCCGGCGACAAAGCGGATCATCTCATCCGGCGACAGCCGCGCACGCGTGACGATGCAGGTCCGTTCCGAACCCGTCTCGTCGTCCATATCGCGCGGCGTTGCTGCCAAATCGATTGCTCCATATTTTCAATGCATTACAGGTCTTCAAGGCATGGCAGGCCTTCAAGGCATGGGGAGTCATCACGACTGGGCCGGATCAGCGGCAGGCTCTGCTTCGGGTTCCGGTTCCGGCTGTGCCTCGATCCAGCCGGCGCGAACGCGCGCGGCCATGATCAGCGCCTCGGCCTCCTCGCGCGAGATTTCCATGCCGTCGAGATAGCCCGCATGCTTGGTCGTCTCACCGTCCTTGCGCTCGCTCCAGCCGACCAGATCGTCGGTGGCGCAACCGGCCAGGTCTTCGACGCTCTTGACGTCGTTTTCGCCGAGCTTGACCATCATGGCGGTGGTGACGCCGGGCACGTCCTTGACCTCGTCGGCGACGCCCAGCTCCTTGCGGCGGGCATCGTGCGCGGCCTCGATCTGCGCCAGGTGTTCTCTAGCGCGATTCTGGATTTCCTGCGCCGTCTCCTCGTCGAAGCCCTCGATGGTGGCAAGTTCGCTGATCTCGACGAACGCCAGCTCCTCGACGGAGCGGAAGCCTTCGGACGCCAGCAATTGGCCGACGACCTCGTCGACGTCGAGCGCGGCCATGAACGCATTGGTGCGCTCAACGAATTCCTTCTGGCGGCGCTCAGATTCCTCGGCCTCGGTCAGGATGTCGATGTCCCAGCCGGTCAATTGCGAGGCGAGACGCACGTTCTGGCCGCGACGGCCGATGGCCAGCGACAATTGTTCGTCGGGCACGACGACTTCGATGCGCGATGAATCTTCGTCGAGCACGACTTTCACCACTTCGGCGGGCTGCAAGGCATTGACGATGAACGTCGCCGCATCGGCCGACCACGGAATGATGTCGATCTTCTCGCCCTGCAATTCATTGACGACGGCCTGCACGCGCGAGCCGCGCATACCGACGCAGGCGCCGACGGGATCGATCGACGAATCACGCGAGGTGACGGCGATCTTGGCGCGCGAACCCGGATCACGCGCGACCGACTTCACCTCGATAATGCCGTCGTAGATTTCCGGAACTTCCTGGGCGAACAGCTTCGCCATGAACTGCGGATGCGTGCGCGACAGGAAGATCTGCGGGCCGCGCTGTTCGCGCCGCACGTCGTAGACATAGGCGCGGACCCGGTCGCCGGGGCGGAACATTTCGCGCGGGATCAATTCGTCGCGGCGGATGATCGCTTCGCTGCGGCCGAGATCGACAATCACATTGCCGTATTCGGCGCGCTTGACGACGCCGTTGATGATGTCGCCGATGCGGTCCTTGTATTCCTGGTACTGGCGGTCGCGCTCGGCCTCGCGCACCTTCTGCACGATGACCTGCTTGGCGGCCTGCGCCGGGATGCGGCCGAAGTCGAACGGCGGCAGGGTCTCGGCGATCCAGTCGCCGACCTGGGCGGCGGGGTTTTTCTTGCGCGCATCGACGAGCAGGATTTCCTTGGCGTCATTGTCGATCTGGTCGACCACCAGCATCAGCCGCGAAAACCGCATTTCGCCGGTCTTCGGATTGATCTCGGCGCGGATTTCGGTTTCCTGGCCGTAGCGCGAGCGCGCCGCCTTTTGCAGCGCGTCTTCCATCGAGCTCAGCACGATTTCGCGCGGGATGGATTTTTCGCGCGCGACCGCGTCGGCGATCTGCAGAAGTTCAAGTCGGTTGGCGCTGACGGCCATGGGGAAAGTCTCCTTGATGGAAGCTCTGAAACGCTGAAACTAAAATCCTAAGGGCGTGAATTCTTGCTGCTTTTGGTCGTATTCGGCCGGATCGGCCGCGGTTTCATCTGGTTGCGAGCGGCAAACCGGCCAGGGCCGCGCGTCGGCAGTCCGGCCTCGGCATCGCCGGTCTCTTCTTCCGGGTCCGACAGGCTGGCTTTGCCGGCGCGCAGCGCCTCGCGGATCAGCGCTTCGGTCAGCACCAGCCGGGCCTCTTCGATATCGGTAATCGGCAGCGCCACATCGGCCTCTTCCTCGGCCTTGGCGTCGATCCGGCGCAGTTTGATCAGGGCATTGCGGCCCTCGCCCTCGACGCCTTCGATCCAGCCGCGAAAGCGCTTGCGGCCGAAATGCAGGCTGCCGGTTTCCATCCGCGCCTCGTGGCCGACGGCACGCACGAAATCGGAAATCCGCACCAGCGGCCGGTCGATCCCCGGCGACGACATTTCCAGCCGGTAGGCCTGCGACAGCGGCTCTTCCAGGTCGAGCACGGGAGATAAGGCGACGCTGGCCTTTTCGCAATCGTCGACGCTCATCGTGCCGTCGAGCTTTTCGGCCATGATCTGCAGGGTAACATCCTGCGTCGTCGAGATTTTCACCCGTACGACGCGGTAGCCGAGATCGGCCAGGACCGGACCGGCGATGGCGGCCACACGCGCGGCAACGCCGCTGTCCTGAATCATGCGTGGTTCGGACAACAACAGCGCGCTTTCGGGCGCCGTTTCGGACGTCGGTGTGCTCTGTGAATCTTTGCCGTCTTGCAAATCTTCGCCGTTTTGAATGGCCAAGGGCAGCTCCTGCCGGGCAATAAAAAAGAGCGGGTCCCGGCGGGCCCACTCTCAATGGTGATCGTCGGATGACGATCCAGATGAGACTTGATTTATGTGGCTTATATAGGAGCACCCGTAAGAAATCAAGAAATTTGCTGGCGAGCCGTGCTACCCCGCTTTTCCCTCAACCGGAAGCGCGCCGCGTGGCCTTGAAGCCGAATACGTTCGCCTTGACCTTCGTGCTCGCGCTGATGACGGCGATGGGGCCGATTTCGACGGACATCTACGTGCCGTCGCTGCCGCAACTTGCCGAGGAGTTCGGCGCCTCGCCGATGCGCGTGCAATGGACGCTGTCGGCCTATCTGTTTGGTTTTGGCATCGCTCAGATTTTCTACGGTCCGCTGTCCGACAAGCTCGGACGCAAGCCTCTGCTGCTCGCCGGCTTCGCCATCTTTCTGGCGGCGACCCTGGCGAGCATGGTCTCCACCTCGATCGAAATGCTGATCATCGCCCGCGCCATTCAAGGCGCCGGCGGCGCCGGCCCGATCATCGTCGTGCGCGCCATCGTGCGCGATCTCTACGAAGGCGTGCGCGCCGGCAGGCAATTGTCCATCATGAGCACGATCATGGGCATCGCGCCGATCGCTGCACCAATCATGGGCGGCGTGCTGGCACTGTGGTTCGGCTGGCGTGCAAGCTTCATCGCCATGTTCGTTCTCGTTACAGGCCTGACGGTGACGGCGGCGTTGCTCTTGCCGGAAACATTGAAGCGGCGGCAGGACGGGTCCGAAGAGGCCTCGTTATCATTCCGCAGTATCTTCGCCAGCTTCCGCATCATCTTCGCCAATCGGCGCTGGCGCGTCTACAGCACCATGAGCTCCCTCGGACATACAGGCATTTACACCTTCCTTGCCGCCGCGCCGTTCATTCTGCAGGACGTCTATGGCCTGACGCCGTTGCAGTTCGGCTTCTTCTTCTCGACGTGTTCAATCACCTTCGTGGCGGGCGCGGCGACGGGCTCGCGTCTCGTCACCAGACTGGGTCTCGACAGGACGATCTCGATCGGCATCGCCTGCTATTTCGTCGGCGGCATTCTGCAGGCAGCGGGCATTGTGCTGTTTCCAAAAAGCCTTGCGGCACTGCTGATACCTGAAATGATCTTCTTTTGCGGCGTCGGTTTCGTCATGCCCCATTCGATCGCCGCGGCGTTGACACCGTTTCCAGAGCGCGCAGGTGCTGCCGCCTCGCTGCAGGGCTTTTTGCAGATGACATTTTCAGCCTGCGTCGGCCTCGCCGTCGCCAGTATGATCGGCATGAGTGCGTGGCCGCTCGTCATCGCAACCTTGCTGCTGGGGCTCGGCGCCGGCGCGGTGTTTCTTGGCTCGGCAGGCATCCGACGCCGCCGGGTTTGATTATGCTGAACCTGTCATCCCCGACGTCTGCGCAGCAGGCGAGCGGGGATCCAGACCTGGTGATTCAGCACACGCGTCACCAACGCGCGTCGAAGCTGCTGCAACGCCTGGTTTCCCGCTCGCGCCTTTTGGCGCGTCGGGAATGACAGAGTCGGTTATTCACGCGATCGCTTCAATGGCGGCGAGCAGCCGCGCGATATCTTCGTCGCGCGACAGGCGATGGTCGCCGTCCTTGATCAGGGTGACGGCTACCGGATCGCCGGCGAGATGTTCGACAAGCTGCATGGCGTGCAGCCACGGCACATCGGGGTCTTGCATGCCTTGCAGGATATGCACCGGGCAATGGCTGCGGATCGAACGGTCGAGCAGGAGATGTTTGCGGCCGTCCTCGATCAGCCGGCGCGTGATCGCATAGGGCTCCGGTGAATATTCGGAGTGGCGCAGCCAGACGCCCTTCTCCTCGATGTCGCGGCGCGCGTCGGCGGGCAGGTTCTTCCACATCAGCGCTTCGGTGAAATCGACAGCGGGCGCGATCAGCACGAGGCCGGCCAAGCGCTGCGCTTCGCCGGTCTGCGCCAAAGCCCGCGCAACCAGCAGCGAAATCCATCCGCCCATGGACGAGCCGACGAGGATCTGCGGGCCGGCGCTCAACTGCCGGATGACGGTGAGGCTATCCTCCAGCCAGGAGCCGATGGTGCCGTCCTCGAAACGCCCTTCGGATTCGCCATGGCCGGAATAATCGAAGCGCAGGAAACCGCGGCCGTTGTCTTGCGCCCATTCATCGATCCGCTCCGCCTTCGTCGATTTCATGTCGGATTTGAAGCCGCCAAGCCAGATCACACCAGGCCTCGCAGAGTGCCCTTCGCGCTTGCGGTAGGCGATACTGTGGGCGCTGTCTGCCGCTCCAATGCTCACAAATTGTGGATTGGACAGTGTTTTCTGCTCAGTATTCATCGCTTTTGTATCGCTCAAAGCCCGTATTGGATATGAATTGCCTACGGATTCGGTTTGGGTTGCAGCAAGAGTTCTATACTAACGGAAACATGATGCCATATGGCCTGCCCGACCCGATCGAGACCGGGCATTTTTCCGCCCTCGCCGGTCGCACGGTGCTGCAGATCATCCCCGACCTCGATGCCGGCGGCGCCGAACGCACGACGATCGACATTGCCGCCGCGCTCCACGAGGCCGGTGCCCGTGCGCTGGTCGCCTGCGAAGGCGGCCGTCTCATCAGCGAATTGCAGGCTTGCGGCGGCGTCTGGATTCCGTTTCCCGCAGGAACCAAAAATCCGTTCCGCATGCTGGCCAACGTCCGGCGCTTTGCGCGGCTGATCCTGAACGAGAGGGTCGATATCGTCCACGCCCGCTCGCGCGCGCCGGCCTGGGTGGCGCTGGGCGCAACGCGGCTCGTGCGCACACCGTTCATCACCACCTATCACGGCGCCTACACCGGCACGTCGCGCATCAAGACCAGCTATAATTCGGTGATGGCGCGCGCCGATCACGTAATCGCCAATTCCGATTTCACCCGCCGGCGCATTCTCTCGGTGCATCCCTTCGCCGAAGGCAGGATCACGGTCATCCCCCGCGGCACCGACTTTCGCGCTTTCGCGCCGGGCTCGGTCGACCCGGTGCGGGTGCGCCGCCTGCGCCAGGAGTGGGGCGTCGAGCCGGAACAGCGCATCGTCCTGCTGGCGGCGCGGCTCACTGGCTGGAAGGGCCAGGGGGTGCTGATCGATGCCGCAGCGCTGATGAAACAGCGCGGTTTCACCGATACCAGGTTCATTCTGGCCGGCGATCCCCAGGGCCGCACTTCCTTCGTGCAGGAGTTGCAGGCCCGCATCGCCAAGGCCGGCCTGCAAGACACAGTCAAACTAGTCGGCCATTGCGACGACATGCCGGCGGCGTTCCTGGCGGCCTCCGCCGTCGCCGTCGCCTCCACCGAGCCGGAGGCGTTCGGTCGCTCCGCTGTCGAGGCGCAGGCGATGGGCGCGCCTCTTGTGGTTACCGACCTCGGCGCCGTGCCCGAAACCGTGCTGGCGCCGCCCGATGTCGAGCCGCAGGACCGCACCGGCTGGCGCATCGCGCCTGACAGCGCCCAGGCCCTGGCCGACGCCCTGGCCGAGGCGCTCAGTCTCGGCGCCACCGAGCGGGATGCGCTCGCCGCCCGCGCCCGCGCCCATGTCGAACAGCATTTCTCGCTCGGCCAGATGTGCCGCCGCACCCTGGCGCTCTACGAAAGCGTGATTGTTGCGCAACGATAGTCGTATTTGAGCGCTGCAGCCAATTGCCAAGGTTGACTTCCGAACCGACAACAACGATTCTTATCAGTGGGTCCGGCCCGTGCTGAAAACGGGATTGGAAGCATTACGATGCCCGGGTCCGGCTTATTCACCAAAGGAGTTTCGCCATTCGCCGTCCAATGAAAGCACCTGTGGGCCCCCAGAAAGATGGCCCCCGGATTAATCGCGATATCCGCGTCAATGAAGTTCAGCTCATCGATACCGAAGGTCATAACCGGGGCGTAACCCCGATTGCGGAAGCCCTGCAGCTTGCCGAAGATGCCGGCCTCGATCTCGTTGAAATCGTGCCGACCGCCAATCCTCCCGTCTGCAAAATTCTCGATTTCGGCAAGTTCCGGTTTCTGGAACAGAAGAAGGCTGCCGAGGCGCGCAAGCGTCAGAAGGTGGTTGAAGTCAAGGAAATCAAGCTGCGTCCGGGCATCGACGATCACGATTACGAAGTCAAAATGCGCGCCGTGAAGCGGTTCTTCGAGGAAGGCGACAAGGTCAAAGTGACCCTGCGGTTCCGCGGCCGTGAAATGGCTCACCAGGAATTGGGTTACCGCCTGCTCGAGCGCGTGCGCAACGAAAACGTCGCCATCGCCAAATGCGAGGTCGAGCCTTCGATGGAAGGCCGCCAGATGGTCATGATCCTGTCGCCAAAATAATCTCCGCCACGTTCTCAGTCATGTTTGCCGTCGTTCCCAAAGGATCGAGAAAAGCCCCATAGAAGCCCTCATCCTGAGGAGGCGCGTAGCGCCGTCTCGAAGGACGGGGGCGACAGGCGAGATTTGCATGACGGGGAAATGGGTGCACGCTATAGGCTGCGGCGTGACGCCCCCGTCCTTCGAGACGCGCCCTTTGGGCGCTCCTCAGGATGAGGGCTCCTGGGAGCTTGCAGCCGCACCTAATCCCAGCAGCGCATCCAATATCATGTCTGCCGCGCGAAAATGCGTAGAGCAGACAAGGCGCTTGTGCGGTTAATCTGCAAATGCCCGATTTGGCTGTGCAGTTAAGTTAAAGAATGAACTGAAACCCAACTTATGTCCGTGGAAACGCTCGACACGCCAGCGCCCGCAGCCAGACGGCTGACGCACCGCGAGACCATGTGGATCGTGGCCGGCGTTCTGCTGCCGGTGTTCATGGCCTCGTTCGACCAGTCGATGGTCGCCACGACCTTGCCGACCATCGGCCGCGAATTCGGCAGCACCGGGCAATTGTCCTGGGTGGTGACGGCCTATCTTCTGACCTCGACCGCAGCGACCCCCCTTTACGGCAAGATCAGCGACACCCGCGGCCGCCGCTCGACCATGCTGGTCGGCATCATCATCTTCATTGTCGGTGCCGCCGCCTCGGCGCTGGCGCCCAACATGACCATGCTGATCCTGGCGCGCGGCCTGCAGGGCATCGGCGGCGCCGGCCTCGTCGCCCAGGCGATGACCGTGCTCGGCGATATCGCGCCGCCCAAGGAGCGCGCCAAATATTACACCTACTTTTCGATCATCTACACGACGGCTGGCGGCGTCGGCCCGGTGGTCGGCGGCTATTTCGCGGAGCACCTGCACTGGTCGCTGGTGTTCTGGGTTTCGGTGCCCATGGGCGTCGTGGCGTTTCTGCTGACCAGCTCGCTGCTGCGCAAACTGCCGCGCTACGAAAAATATCACCGGCTCGATGTCATCGCCGCGCTGCTCATCGTCGCCGCCAGTTCGACGCTCATGCTGGTGATGAACACCGGCGGCAAGACCTGGCCCTGGCTGTCGGTCGAGATCATCAGCTTCGGCACGGCATCGGCGATTTTATGGGTGCTGTTCTTCCTGCGCCTCTTGCGCGCGCCCGAACCGCTGATCCCGCTCGGCATCCTGCGCAATCCGATCGTGCGCTGCGCCATCGTCGCCAATTCGTTCGGCTGGAGCGCGGTCATCGGCCTCAACATCTATCTGCCTTTGTATCTGCAGACGGTGATGGGCAAGACGCCGTCTGAATCCGGCCTGCATCTGATGGTGCTGATGGTGACGGTGAATGCGAGCGCGCTCATCGGCGCGCAGATCGCCGCCCGCATGGAGCATTATAAGCTGTATCCGATGGTGACACTGGTCATCTGCATCGCCTGCATTTCTTGGCTGGCGGTCAGGGTCGACCGGATTTCAATGCTCGAATTCGAACTGGTGCTGGCGCTGGCCGGCATCGGCTTTGGTCCGGTAGCACCGGTCTCCAGCGTCGCACTGCAGAACGCCGTCGTCATGCATCAACTCGGCACCGCAATCTCGGTGATGAGTTTCGCTCGAAGTCTGTTCGCCGCGGTGCTGGTGGCAGCGCTCGGCGCGGTGGTGCTGCATGCCGTCGGCGGTGAAGTCATGGCGGGCGCCGCCTCGACGCTCGCGGCCGACAAGGACGCCGCCATCGCCGCCTTCCGCACCCTGTTCTGGATGACCGCCGGCTGTTTCGTCATCGCTTTCCTCGGCCTGCTGCTGATGGAGGAACGCCCGCTGCTCACCTCCAACGAAGCCCGCATGGGTTGAGAGAGAATGGGCTGAGCAAATCTGACCTGCGTCAAAACGCGGTCGTCGATTGGGCCTATAGAGGCCGGCATAGAATTATTATAATAACGCTGGCGTTCACAGGCATCGATTTGAGATGATAAACTTCCTTCTGCCGTTCTGCGCTTTCACCAGCGCCATCTCGGCGCGCGCCATGGACCCGCTGGTGTCTTCGCTGGCGCAGGATTTCGGCATCAGCCTCACCGCGGCGGCCGTGGTCATCACGCTTTATGCGCTGCCCTATTCCTTCGGCCAGCCGATCCTCGGCCCGCTCGGCGATCATTACGGCAAGATCCGCATTCTCAAGACATGCCTGTGGGTGCAATGCGTCAGCCTCGTCATCGTCGCGCTGGCGCCGTCCTTCGATGTGCTGCTGGCCGGCCGTTTCATCGGCGGCATCGCCAGCGGCGGCCTGATGCCGATGGCACTTGCCATTGTCGCAGACAAAGTCCCGCCGGCGCAGCGCCAGACGGCGATTGCCCGCAACGTCACCGGCTCGCTGTCGGGCCTCATTCTTGCGGCCAGCGCGGCAGGCCTGCTGGCGGTCTGGTTCAACTGGCGCGCCATCTTCGGCATCGCCACCGCCATCTCGCTGACGGCGGCCATTCTCTCCGCCATTTATCTCAAGGAAACCGTCGTCGCGACCAGGCACATCCGCTTTTCCGACGCGCTCGCCAGCTATCGCGAGATCGTCACCAAGCGCCGCGCCTGGATCTGCTTCTCGGCCGTGGCGCTCGAAGGCATTGCGCTGTTCGGCATGTTTCCCTTCATCGCGCCGGTGCTGCAGATGCGCGGCGTCGGCGGCCCCGCCGAAGCAGGTTTCATGATCACTGCCTGCGGCATCGGCTCGCTCGTCTTCACCCTGATCGTGCGCCGCCTGCTGCGCATCGCCACGCGCTATCAATTGATGATCGCCGGCGGCGCTCTGGCGATGATGGCGCCCCTGGCGCTCGGCCTCGCCGTGCCGCTGCCCTGGCTGGCGATCTTCTTCGCGACGTCTGGCTTCGGCTATATGATGGTGCACAATTCCATTCACGCGGAAGTATCCGAGCTCACCACCACCGCCAGAACATCGGCCTTTGCGCTACATTCCTGCGCCTTCTTCACCGGCCAGGCGATCGGCCCGCTGGTCTTCGCCTTCGGCATGCAGGCGATCACGGCGTCGGGCATTCTGTTCGTCTTCGCCGCCATCCTGCTGCTGATCGGCCCGACGATCTCGGTGCTGCTGCGCAGGGCCTATGCAACGGGCAGCGGCGCGCTGGTGCATTGAGCGGACCGGTGCACGTTGCAAAGCCTGGTTTCCCGCTCGCGCCTGGCGGCGCGTCGGGAATGACATTGGTTGCGGGATATGGCCACCGTGTCATCCTCACCGCCTGCGAAGCAGGCGAGCGGGGATCCAGTCCTGATGATTCAGTGCATCTCTGATCGCAAGCGTCCAGCGCCTGCCAGAATATTCGCCATCACCATCTGTATTTCAGCCCCGCATAGACCGCCCGCCCAGTCCCCGGCTCGAATAGCGGCGTGGTGAGCGTCGCCTTGTCGATGATGCTGGCGCTGGCGATGTATTTTGTGTTGGCGATGTTGCGCGCCTCGATATACGCGGACCACAGTCCGCCATTGTCGAAGCCGGCTTTCAGGCCGACGATGCCGTAGCTTTGCGTCTTCAGCGTATTGGCGCTGTCGACGAAATAGGCCTGCGGCACCCATTCGACATTCGGTCCTGCGTAAAAGCCGGTCGGATGTTTGTAGAGCAGTTCGGCGCGCAGATAGTGGCGCGGCGCGCCCGGCAACTGGTTGTTGCCGTAGAGCGGATCATTGCGGAACCGGAAGTCGCTGAACGTGTAGGCGAGATTGAGCCAGATCTTGTCGGGCTCTGCCAAATTCGAGAACAGGTTCTTGAAGATCACCGCGCCAAGTGCTGCCTCGATGCCCTGATGCAGGGTGCGGTTGGCATTGGTGACATTGCAATTGCCGAACGAACTGTAGAGGCATTGCAACTCGTCGCGGATTTCGGCGCGGTAGCCCGTCAGCTCCCAGGTCAAATCCGGCATGCGGCCACGCGTGCCGATCTCATAGGTCGTCGCCTTCTGCGGCCGGATGCTGGTCCATGGAATGACCGGCGCCGGAAAGCTCGAACTCTCGCCGAAACTCGGCAGCTCGGCGCTGCGCGAGATATTGGCATAGGCCTGCCAGCCGGGCCGCACGTCCCACAGCAGGCCCGCTCTCGGGCTCCACAGGTTGAAATTCGTCGAGCCGGACTGATCGCCGTCAGTGAGGAAGCGATCCTGACGGTTGCGCGTCGCATAAACGAACTGCGTGCCCGCCACCACGGCGACGGTCGGCAGGAGGTAGAACGAATTCTCCGCATAGACAGATGTGTTGCGCGAACGGTCGATGGATGACGACAGCAGCGCGCCTTTGACACCGCCGATATTGGCGAACTGCCGGTTGTCGATACTGCCATTGATGAGATTGACGCCGGCGACGAAACGGTTGCGGAAGCCGTCGATGACGCGGTCGTCGGTGACGCGGGCAAAGCCGCCGTAGTCCATGTAGTGATAGTCGAGCCACTGAAAGATCGGATGCATCAGATGCCGGTCGACCGCGAACACGCCGAAATCCAGCACCGTATGATCGAAGCGGATCGTCGTCTTGTTGCCGATGCGCATCGTATCGATGTCGCGCTGCTGGTCCATCGAGACGTTGGCTGCCGCAGGGGTCTGCGGGCTCGTCAGCGCCGAGGCGCGCGACACCGAACCTGGAATGCGCTGCCGCACGCTGTTGGCGTTGAAGTAGAAGCGCGTCTCCACATCAGGCGAAATCCGATAGCCGATATTGCCGCTGGCACGCATCGATGTGCCGTCGCTATGGTCGCGGAAGCCGTCGGTCATCTGTGTCGAGCCGGTGAAATAGCCATCCCAATTGCCTTTGGCGCCACCGACATTGAATTGGAAGCGCTTGTAACCAAAGCTGCCGGCGTCGATGCTGGCGCTGTTGACATCGCCGTCACGGCCGGTCGCCGAGACGAAGTTGATTGCGCCGCCCAGCGAATTGGCGCCGAAGCGCAGCGCATTGGCGCCCTTGAACACCTCCGCATGGCGGTAGGCAGTCGGATCGATCTCCTGAAAATCGCCGTAGCCGTCCGACGTGTTGACGGGAATGCCGTCCATATAGAGCTGCACGCCGCGCAGATGGAAATTGCGCGACAAGCTGGAGCCGCGAATCGACAGCCTGGTGTCGTCGCCCCATTTGGTCTGCGCGAACACGCCGGGCACATAGTCGAGAATGTCCTTGACCGAATTGGCCGGCGTCGAATTGCGATAGGCGGCGGATGGAATGACAACGACGCTGCCGGCTGTCTGGTCCGCCTCGCGTTGCGCCTGCGCCGTGCCGGGCGCAGTGAGTGACACGCCTTGCTGCTGACTGGTAACAGTGATCGTCGGAATGATGGCGACGGGGCGAGCCTGCTGTTGCGCACGCACCGGACGCTGCGGGCGTGCTTGCGCGCGTGCCGATGCGAGGACCGGACGTGCCGCCGGCCTCACGATGTGTCGCGTCAATTGCCGCGCCCGTTGTGGTGCATCGACAGTGACAGAAGGCAGCGCGGCTGATTGGGCGAATAGAGGCGTGACGGGAATGAGCATGGAAACGGACGCAAGCCAAAAGCGGCGCGACCGCGCGAAAGCGGACAGCATGGAAAGCTCCACCGAACAGGAGTGAACAGAGATGACGAGAATTGAAGGCGCAGAAGCGCTGTCGTCAGGCCGGCTGTGGAGGTCCGCGCGCACGGTGCGCCGAGATCGGCGCCGTCGGCTCGATCTGCACGACAGATGCGAATTCCAGCCGGATCGCGATCGCCAACCGTTCAAAGACGCTTGCGGCTTCTGGAGGCGGGCCGCCGACCGGTCCGCGTCCAAGACAGATCGGGCAATGCGCCGGTGTTCCTGATCCAGAGCCGGAGTCACTATGGCCGGCGCCATCCGGCGAGGTCACGCAAAGGGTATAGCCACCGCTCAGCTCCGCAGCGCGCGGCGCGGTGAGAATGCCGAGCAAGAACAGATTGAAGACAAGCGCATAGGCGGCGGTTCCACCCGCAATTGCGCCCAGCAGTCTTCGAAGAAATATCTGTTTCACAGCCTCAACCCCGTGCGCACGTTAGCATCGGCGTTGGGCGCTGTCGTCGGTTGCGCCGTGCGGCCTCGTGACGCGCGATGTTTACTGCAGCCTTTCAGGCAGCGCTCTGCTGTCCAATCGATGCTTGCGCATTTTACGCAGCCGCGCGACCTGTTAGGCTGGCTATGAAAGCGAGCAATGCAATGAGCGATATCGACGTGGCACCAGGCACGATCCGCCGTCAGACCGGCGCCCATTGGGGTGTGTCCTATCTGGACATGAAAGACGGTGAGATCGCGAAGGTCACGTCCTCCAAGCTCGATCCGACGCCATCGCCGATGATCCACAGCCTGCCCGCCGTGGTGCGCCATCCGCTGCGCATCGACCAGCCCTATGTGCGCGCCTCCTATCTCGATCATGGTCCCGGCCATAAGCAGGTCGCCCGCGGCACGGACGGCTATCGC
>JAQGJO010000281.1 GCA_028290595.1 Hyphomicrobiales bacterium
GCCCATCTCCAACAGCATGGAGAGCCGGCATGAGCGATCGTGACAGCTCCGCTGCGCGCGAGACGCGCGTCAATCTCGGTCTGCTCCAGCTCTGGTACCCGGTGCTCGCCGCCTGGCAACTCGGCAGCCGGCCGCGCGGCATTCAGCGTCTCGGCGAGCGTATCGTCGTGTGGCGCGACAGGCAGGGCGCGGTGCATGCGCTTGAGGATCGCTGCCCGCATCGTGGCGCGCGGCTGTCGCTCGGCTGCGCCAAGGACGACAGAATCGCCTGCTGGTATCATGGCGTCGAAGTCGATGCCGGCGGCGTCATCGCCGACGTTCCCGCCACCGACCAATCGGTCATGCGCGGCCGCAAGGTGCTGCGCGTCTATGAAGCGCGCGAGGCTCATGGCGCGATCTTCCTGTGGCTCGGTGACGGCCCGGCGCCGGCACTGCAGGTTCCCGATCAATTGTCATCCGAGGATTTCTCCGGTTTCCTGTGCACGGCGGTCTGGCGCTGCAACTACCGCTACGCCCATGACAATCTGATGGACCTCATGCATGGCGCCTATCTGCACGCCATTTCGCATTCGATGGCGGGAGGCGAAAAGCAGGCGCGGATGGAAGTCGTGGATACGTCGAACGGCTTTCTGTTCCGCAAGATCGATCAGGCCGATCTCAACTTCGACTGGGTCGAGTTCATGGACATCGGCGCCCATTGGATGCGCACCACTGTGCCCTACGGTCCCGGCGCAGGTCCGGGCGGCCCGTTCTGGATCATCGGTAGTGTCGTGCCGATCGATGTCGAGACATGTCAGGTGTTCTTCTGGCGTTTGCGCGAAGTGTCCGGCTGGCAGCGTGCGGCCTGGCGCTTTCTGTACCGCACCCGCCTCGAGCTCAGGCATTGGCAGGTGCTCGAACAGGACAGGGAGATGCTTGAGGGCCTGGTGCCGAACGCGCGCAGCGCGGAGACCTTGTACTCCCATGATGCCGGCGTTGTGCGTCTGCGCCGCTTGTTGGACAATGCGGCCAAGAAGGAACTAATGCAGACGTCTTGACGGGTTCGGCGCCAAGGCGCATCTGGCGTCGATAGGACGGTGGAACGGCGTGAACTTGTTCCACCCGTGAAATGTGTTGGAGTTGATGCCATGCTCGACAAGATCGATATGCCGCGTGACAGGCTTTACATTGGTGGTGAGTGGCGCAAGGGACAGGGTGCCGAAATTTCCTCGGTGTTCCCGGCCGATCGCAGCCATAATGCGACCATCTCGGGCGCCTCCACCGCCGACGTGGAAGAGGCCATCGCGCGGGCTCAGGCGGCTGCCAATGCGCCGGCATGGAAGCGTTTGAAGCCACATGAGCGCGCCGGCTTTCTTTACCGGATTTCCGAAGGCATCACGCGCAACGTCGATCGCATTTCGTACATCCAGACGCGCGACACCGGCAAGACGCTTGGCGAGACACGCGCGCTGGCGATGAGCGCCGCCGGTACGTTCCGCTATTTCGCTGCCGTCTGTGAAACCGAAGAAGACCAGATCACGCCGTCGCGCGGCGATTACCTGACCTTGTCGCGTTGGGAACCGATTGGCGTTGTCGCTGCGATCACGCCGTGGAATTCGCCGATCGCCAGCGATGCCCAGAAGATCGCACCGGCGCTTGCCGCTGGCAATGCGGTGATCCTCAAGCCGGCCTCGTGGAGCCCGCTCGTCTCGCTGGAACTGGCGCGCATCATCGACGAGACCGATCTGCCCAAGGGCCTGCTTTCGGTTCTGCCGGGCGCCGGCAGTGTGGTCGGCGATCTGCTGGTCACGCATCCTGGCGTCGGCCGTGTCTCCTTCACCGGCGGTACGGCGGTGGGTCGCGCCCTGGCGCGCAAAGCGGCCGAAAAGCTCATGCCGGTATCGCTGGAGCTCGGCGGCAAATCGCCGACCATTGTGTTTGCCGATGCCGACATCAAGCAGACCATCGCCGGCATTCTGTTTGGCATCTTTTCCTCGAGCGGACAGTCCTGCATCGCCGGTTCAAGGCTCTACGTCGAACGCGCCATCTACAAGGAGTTTGTCGAGCAGCTCGTCGCGGCAACCCGCGCGTTGAAGGTCGGCCATCCGTTCGAGAGTTCGACGCAGGTAGCGCCGTTGATCCACGAGGACCACCGCGGCAGCGTCGAGCGTTTCATCGCCGGCGCAAGGCGCGATCGCGGCAATATTCTCGCCGGCGGGCAGAGGCCAACGGGGGCCGGCTACGACGAGGGCATCTATCTCGAACCGACCATCATCGCCGATGTCGATCCCGCCGCGGAAATCTGCCGCGAAGAAGTGTTCGGTCCGGTTCTCGCGGTCTTTCCATTCGAGAGCGAAGACGAGGTCATTCGCGCCGGCAATGACAACGACTATGGCCTGGCCTGCGGAATCTGGACGCGCGATGTGGTCAAGGCGCTGCGCATCGGCCGCGACATCACCGCCGGCACGATCTGGATCAATACCTACAAGCAATTCTCGATCTCGACCCCGTTCGGCGGCATGAAGGCGAGCGGCGTCGGCCGTGAAAAGGGTCGCGATGGCCTGCGCGCCTACATGCAGCAGAAGTCGTATTACATTGACACCAGCGGCTCGCCGCTGCCTTGGGCGGGGCTCTGGCGTGCATGGCGTGTCGGGAAGAGCCGAGAT
>JAQGJO010000286.1 GCA_028290595.1 Hyphomicrobiales bacterium
TGGGCTTTGCGATGACGCGCGCTCATTGGATCGACGTCGGCGGCATGAGCACCGGGCTCGGCGCCACACCAGCGGTCTCCGATCCATGGTTCGAAGGTCTGCAGATCGATCAGATGCGGATCTATGAAGCCGGCAAGCTGAACAAGACGCTTGAGAAGATGATCCGCGACAACATCCGTTATCCGGAATCTTCCATCGGCGACATGCGCGCGCAGATCGCCGCCTGCCGTCTGGCCATCCGCCGTCTCGAAGAACTCGTCGAGCGCTATTCGCCGGAGGTCGTCGAGGCATCGATCGGCACCATCTTCCGCGAGACCGAAACGCGCTGCCGCAACATCGTCAAGACGATTCCCAACGGCGTCTACGAGGCTGAATCCTTCTATGACGACGACACGGTGACCACCGAGCCGGTACGCATCCATGCCAAGGTGACGGTCGCTGACGGCGAGATGACGATCGATCTGTCCGGCTGCTCGGGACAGCGGATCGGCGGCCTCAATTCGCGCACCCTCGCCGGCACCCGTGTCGCCTACAAGGCGCTGACCGAGCCGGCGGCCCCAGTCAACGAGGGCTCGTTCTCGGCGCTCAACTCGGTGA
Organism: Hyphomicrobiales bacterium; assembly: GCA_028290595.1. The sequence continues at coordinate 598 of JAQGJO010000286.1, forward strand.
TCCCCGAGGGCAACATCATGATGGCGCGCTATCCGGCCCCGATGGGCGGATGGAGCCTGATCGTGCCGACCGTGGTCGATACAATCTTCAAGGCGCTGGCGCCGGCGATTCCCGATCGCATTCCGGCCGCCCATCATGGCCTGCTCGGCGGTTCCATCGTCTTCCTGGGGCGTGACCCGAAGAGCGGTGCGAATTTCGTGCTGCAGAGCCTCGAGGGCGGCGGCTGGGGCGGGCGGCCCAATGGCGACGGCATGTCGGGCGCCGTTTCCGTCTGCCAGGGCAATGTCAAGAATTCGCCGATCGAGACCATGGAGATCAAAACGCCCGTGCTCGTCGAGGAAAGAAAGCTCCGGCCCGATTCCGGCGGCCCCGGCCGCTATCGCGGCGGTCTCGGCATTGACGTGCGCGTGCGCAATCTTGTCGAGGGCAAATGGAATCTGGCGCGTCCCCGCCGTCGCAAATGTCCTCCGTGGGGGCTGGACCAAGGCAAGGATGGTGGCGGCGCTGATTATCTGCTGCAGCTTCCCGATCAATTGGACGGCGCGCCGATCGACCAGGTCATGCGGACCGTGCCGCCGCGCTCGGTGGTCACCATTCGCACCGGTGCCGGTGGTGGCTGGGGCGATCCTTATGAGCGCGAGGCAGAGGCCGTTCTCGAAGATGTGCGCGAGGGACTGGTCAGTGTTGAACGGGCAGAACTGGACTACGGTGTGGTGATCGATCCACATACGCTGGACATCGATACGGTAAAAACCAAAGCAGTCCGCAGCCGGCAAGCCGAAGCGGCGGAATAGGGCAGGAGAGGAGATGACGGTGGAGAACGAACGCCTGAAGGCGGCGCGCGTCTGGCTAGCCGAGCACGGCTACGACGCCATGCTGGCTTGTGCCGACGGTCAGAACTCCTTCCTGGAGTCGAACGCCGTCTATGTTTTCACCAACGTCCGCTCGATCGGCCGCAGCGCGGTGATCCTTGAGAAGGATGGATCTTCGACGTTAGTCGTCGAACCTGCCTATGACGGCGACCGCGTTCGCGTGATCGCCTGCGTCGACCGTGTGATCGCCACCGATGCTTTTCCGCAAGCGTTGACCGACGCTCTGCGTGCCGTGAAGAGCGGCCGCGTGGCCACAGTCGCGCTCTCCAAGCAATCCAAATCGCTCTCCGATGCCGTGCTGGCCTGCCTGCCGCAAGCCGCCGCCTTCGATGGCCTCGCAGCCGAACTGGCGCGCATCCGTACACAAGAAGAACTGAATGCCTCGCGCGAGGCCAATGCCATTGCCGAGAGCGGATACCGTCGCCTGCTAGACGTCGCGCGTCCCGGCATGCGCGAGTTCGAGCTCGCCGCCGACATCTACGATCATATGCGTCGCCTGGGCGCCGAGGATAATTTCCTGCTCATGAGCGCCTCGCAGCACAATCTTGCCGTGCGCGCCGCCGGACGTCGCATCCTCGATCGCGGCGACATCATCTTGAGCGAGATCACGCCTTGCTACAAAGGACAGTTCGTTCAGATCTGCCGCACCACGGTGCTGGGCGATGCGTCGCCGATGGTGCGCGAGAAATATTCACTGCTGAAGCAATCCATGCTGCGCGGCATGGAAGCGGCGGTTCCTGGCGCTCGGGTCTCGGATGTCGCCAAGGCGATGAACGCGCCGCTGGTAGACGCCGGCTACGGCGACTACTGCCGCCCGCCCTACATGCGCGTGCGCGGTCATGGCCTCGGCATCACATCCAATCTGCCCGGCGATCTGACGGTCGACAGCACCAACATCATGGAAGAGGGCATGGTGTTCGTCATGCACCCCAATCAATACATCCCGGAGACGGGATATCTGATGTGCGGCGAATCGATCGTCATCTCCCACAACGGCGGCATCTCCTTGTCGGAGAAAGACGCCGAACTCGACGTTCTGGCGTTTTAGGGGCTCGTGATGCTGACTGTTCATCCTTCGATCATGCTCGGCTCCTATACCTGGGATGAGGAGCGTCTGCCACGCGATGAATTCGACGCGCGCGCCGCCGTCATCCGTGAGGCCATAGCCGCCAACGGCTGGAGCGGGATGCTCGTTTACGGCGACGCCAAGGAACATGCCGGTTTGGCGTGGTTCACCAATTTCATCCCGCGCATGCGCTGGGCCATGGCATTGTTTCCTGCCAATGGACAGCCCGTATTGCTGGCTTCGATGAGCTCGCGCGATATTCCGGCGATGAAGACCATGACCTGGATCGGCGATGTCAAGTCGGGCTGGGAGTGGAAATGGTTCGAGCAATGGCGCGCGACTTTGGCCGATGGTCCGGTCGGCACGATCGGCATGGCCGATGCGACCCCGCTGCTGTGGAAGCAGGTGACCGATACTCTGGGCAGCGCCCTGTCGCTGGTGTCGGCGGACGACGTGGCGGCGAAGGCGCGCGCGGCACAGCGGCCGCGTGAGGTCAGCGTCATTAGGGAAGCGGCGCAGATCGCAGCACGTGCCCGCCAGGCCTTTCGCGATGCCTGGGCACAGGGTGCCGATATCGAGACCTGCGCCCTCGTTGCCGAGCGCATGGCCCGAGACAATGCCGCGCAAGACGTGCGGACGCTGGTCAGCCGCGACAATGGCCGCACACTGCAGCCGTTCGCGGCTGGCTTCAGTACGCGCCCGGAAAAGGGATTGGGATATATCGCGGTCAAGTATCTCGGCTACTGGGCTGACACTTTCGTGCAGGTGGGGACAGGATCGCTTGACCGGACGGTTGAGGATCAGCTCGATGTGCTGTTGGGCTCGGTCGTTGCAGGACGGCCGCTTGGCGAGATCGCGAGCGCTGTGCCTGTCGCGGGACCTGCCACGCCGCATCTCGTCCTGTCCGGACATCTGGGCCGGCGCATCGGCTCTTCGCTCAATGAGGGCGGCGAGATTCGAGCTGACGACTCCATGCCGTTCCCGACGCAGACCGTGTATTCGCTGCATACGGGTCTGTGCGGCGGCGACAGCGGCAGCGTTGCGTCCGCGCTCGTGCTCGTTGGCCGCGGTGGCAAGCTCGAAGTGCTCGACCGCTCGACGGGAGGTGCAGCGTGAGCCGATTGCGGGCCATTGCGGAATTCGTCCAGCGGCCGCCGCAACTGTCGCCGGCCGATCACGCGCGCCTGCAGGCCGGTTTCGTCGACACTGCCGTCGCGCTGCTGGCCGGCGTGCGATCGCCGGAAGGGCGGGCGCTTGGCAAGCTCGCCGCGACGAACGATGCGGAGCGCGCCGGGCTCGCGACGGCGATTATCCGCAGCACCGAAGTCGATGACATCCATCTTGCATCCTGCACTACGCCTTCGTCCGTCGCCGTGGCGGTGGCGCTGTGCGACGAGCAGGCGTCGGACCCCGCCACCGTTCTGTCGGCGGTTTCTGTCGGCATCGAGCTGATCGTCCGCCTGGGCCTCGCCATCGACGGGCCGAACGTTCTTTATCGCGGCATCTGGCCGACGTGTTTCGCAGCGCCGCTCGGTGCTGCCGCCACGCGCGCGCGGCTTCGCGGACTCGATGTCGATCAGACGACGCATGCGCTTTCTCTTGCCTTAATGGCGTCGTCGGGGCGCATCGGTCGTTTCGCCGGCGCGCCGAGTGGGCGATGGGTGCTCATCAAGACCGCCGTGGCCATCGGCGTGCAGGCGGCCGATGCCGCAGCCAGCGGCTTCAAGGGCGATCCGGCGCTTCTGGAGGGTGACTGGCTGGAGACAGCGCAAGGCATCCATGCCGATATCACCAAGCTCACCGACGGGCTCGGCGAGGCGTCCATGGTCAGCGCGCTCAGCATGAAGCCGTTCTCGACCGCGCGCCAGGCATTGGCGCCGACCAGTGCGCTGCAGAAGTTGCTCGCTGATGGCATTGATGCGGCCTCGATCCGGCGCATTCAGGTAAGCGTCCCGACTGCTTATACCAAGATGATCTCGCAGCCGGTGACCGCGTTGCGTTCAAGCGGCTATGTCAGCGCGGCCTTCCAGA
>JAQGJO010000289.1 GCA_028290595.1 Hyphomicrobiales bacterium
AGATCGACCACCGGCGCAAGATTGAGGTTGAAGCCGGCGGATTTCAGCTCCCGCGCCATGCCGGCATAGATGGCTCGCGCGCCGTCGGGCGAGTTGCGCGCAGCGACCGCCTGGGCCGGCGGAACCGGCGTGTAGCCATTCTTGGCGCCGAGGCGTTGCACCGAACCACCCTCCTGATCGACGGCGATCAGCGGCCTCGTCTGGCGCGCCGAGGCGGCAAACAGCCGGGTTAAACTCTCGATTCCCTGCTGCGTGCGGGTGTTGTGGCCAAGAAAGCAGGCGCCGCCGACGCGGCCGGCCGCGATATGGCGCGCCAGGTTCTGGGCGCCGTCGGCATCGCTGGCGGAACCGGAAAATCCGAGGATCAGCATCTGCCCAATGGCGGCATCGTCCGCCGCCGCGCTGGCCTTTGTCACATAAGGGGCGGCGAGGGCTGCCGAAGCTGCCATGAAACGACGGCGGGACAGGCGGCTTGGCATGCGGCGGGGCTCCAGAATCGCAAGGACAATAAATACTGCGCGGCGATAAAATCAAAGCATGCCGCTTTCAAGGCGCACGCAAAGCCATCCTGCGATTTATGGAGTCATCCGATCCGCTTGGCCAGCTTTTCATAAAGCGGATTGACCGCGCTGAACACATAATCGAGCGCGCTCACGGTGACGTGTTTGGCGCCCTGCATGATCAGCCAGTCGGCCAGGGCCGGCGTGCGCTCGACCGGACAGATGAGCGTGACGACTTCGCTGCCGGTGCCGAAAATGGCGCGCGCCTTGAACAGCTCTTCGGCCTTCTCCGCATACATGGCGGCGCTATAGGGAATGCGGGCGCGCACCTCGCGCGAGGTGCGGGCGTCTTCCTCGGCGGCGATGCGGGCGAGCAGGCTGCGCGCCAGCTTCTTGGTGCCCTCGTTCCAGTCCGCCTTCACCGAGGCGACGAGATTGGCCTGCGATTCCAGCATCACGCCATCGTCGAGAATCTTCAGCGCATTGGCGCGCAAGGTCGCACCTGTCGTGGTGATGTCGACGATGAGTTCGGCCTGTCCGGCGGCAGGCGCACCCTCGGTCGCGCCGAGCGATTCAACGATGCGATAATCGGTGACGCCGGTCTTGGCGAAATAGCGCTGGGTCAGATGAATGTATTTCGTCGCCACCCGCATGCGCTCGCCGCGCCGGGCGCGATAGCTTGCGGCAGCGTCTTCAAGGTCAGCCATGGTCTTGACGTCGATCCACGCCTGCGGCACGGCGACCACCACATTAGCATGACCGAAGCCGAGCGGCTGCAGCAGTTCGACACGCGCATCCGCGTCCGGCATGGTCTCGCGCACCAGATCTTCGCCGGTGACGCCCATATGGACATTGCCGGCGGCAAGCTGCGAGACGATTTCAGAAGCCGACAGAAAGGCGATTTCAACGCCGCGTATTTCCTGGATCGTGCCGCGATAATCGCGAGCCCCACGTCCCTGCGCTACCGTCAATCCGGCGCGGGCGAAGAACTTCGCCGCATTCTCCTGCAGGCGGCCCTTGGAGGGCACCGCGATGACGAGCGGGGTTGTCACTGTGTCGCTCATGCCGCGGCTCCCAGCCGATCGCACCAGATCGCCGCGCCCACGGCAGGAATGTCTTCTGTCGCGCCGAGTGTGCGCAGCAGGCCGTCATAACGGCCGCCGCCGATGATCGGCCGCATGTCGGCACGCGCCGGATCATGCGCTTCGAAGACGAAACCGGTGTAGTAATCGAGATTGCGGCCGAAGCGGGCCGAGAAATCCAACTCGTTCACATCGAAGCCGCGCGCTGCGATGAAGCCGAGCCGGGCATCGAAGGCATCGAGCACGTTAGCAAGATCGAGCTTGGCGTCGCTCGCCAGCGCCCGCAATTTGCCGGAGGCCGCGTCGGGATTACCCTCGATGGCGAGATAGCGCTCGATGAGCGAGCGTTTTTCGGCAGCGATGGCGCCGCCGGCCTTCAGCGAGGCCTGTTCGAGAAAGCGTTCGGCGATTTCACCGGCGCTGCGTCCGCTCACCGAGGAAATGCCGGCAATCGATAGCAAGTCCTCGACCAACGCCCGCGCGCCCTTCTTGTCGGCGCCCTCAAGCGCCGCCAGCACGCCGGAATGATCGCCGCCATTGCCGTTGCCATTCGCTGGCGGGGCGAACATCAGGTCGAGCGACTGGCCGCGGGCATGGCCGCGGCGAATGCGCCGCAGCCACACCGGAGGCAGATCGAGCACGGCGAGAAAACGGGTGAAGAGACCGGCATCGCCGATCTGCACCTTGAGCGGCCCGGCGCCGCCTTCGCGTGCGCCTTCCGCGGCCAGCGTGAAGATTTCCGCGTCGGCGGCCTCTTTGTCGGTCCGGCCAAAACTCTCTAGGCCCGCCTGGTTGAATTCGGCCGGCCCATTGGAACGATAGCGGAACACCGGCCCGAGATAGGAGAAAGCGGCGGCCTGCCCGGCGTGGGCGGAGGCGAGATAATCGCGGCAGACGGGAATTGTATATTCTGGCCGTAGGCAATATTCGGCTCCCGAAGCGTCCCCGGTCAGATAGATGCGGCCGCGAATATCCTCGCCGGACAGGTCGAGAAAAACCGCGGCCGGCTGCAGGATCGCCGGTTCGGCCCGGCCATAGCCTGCCGCGACGAGGCGGGCGATCAGCGCTGCCTCGCGTTCCGAAGTCCTGTCCTTATCCGTCTCGATCGTCACGCCAATTCCTCAAATTTGTGCCTTCTCTTAGCAATTGCTATTCGCCGACGCGACCGGATTCGCCGCGCAGGGTGAACAAACAGGCCTATCGGCGAACGGGGATGGGCAGAGGGTGAAAAACCGCAAACCAGCGGCAAAATGGGCAGTCAGGCCTTTTTTCTCAGGCCTTTTTCCAGGGCGAGACCGCGCCCAGGGCCCAGTCGCCGGACTTGTCGCGGCAGGCGGTGCCCTGCACCGATTGATCGGGCACGCTGCCCGCCAG
>JAQGJO010000296.1 GCA_028290595.1 Hyphomicrobiales bacterium
GGCGCGACCGAAGTCGAAGTCAAGGAAAAGAAGGATCGCGTTGACGACGCCCTGAACGCCACCCGCGCTGCGGTGGAAGAAGGCATCGTCCCCGGCGGCGGCACCGCGCTGCTGCGCGCCAAGGGCGCCGTCTCCAAGCTGAAGAGCGACAACGCTGACGTGCAGGCCGGCATCAACATCGTCCTCAAGGCTCTCGAGGCGCCGATCCGTCAGATCGTCGAAAACTCGGGCGTCGAAGGCTCGAGCGTTGTCGGCAAGAACGGCGAGAACAAGTCGCAGACCTTCGGCTTCAACGCTCAGACCGAAGAGTATGTGGACATGATCGCAGCCGGTATCGTTGACCCGGCCAAGGTCGTGCGCACGGCTCTCCAGGACGCGGCTTCGGTCTCCGGCCTCCTCGTCACGACGGAAGCCATGATCGCCGACAAGCCGAAGAAGGATTCGCCGATGCCCCAGATGCCGGGCGGCGGTGGCATGGGCGGCATGGATTTCTAAGGAAATCCAGCTCCGTGCCGGACTATCTTGGTCCGATACCGTAAACATTGCAGGCCGCACATTGTGCGGCCTGTTTTTTTGAAGGGTGGGATGGCAAGGACGGCCAAGGTGTTCGCCAGATGAAGTCTCATCGCGGCAGGCGAATCAACCATCGTGGTACGAATAAATGCAGAAATGATGGCGGCGCAGCCATTTACTCGCGAGCACGCTATTGCCGACTTCTACGTCAGGCTTGTCGATCGCCGGCAATATGACTTCAAAACACGGTAAAATGCTGATTTGAATTGGTACTGCTCAAGTAAAGAAACGAGATATTTCTCGCCTGAGCATCACAATCGTAGATTTTTTCCCTTTGACACACATTGCTGAAAGGCGTTCACTTCGCTTAATAAAAATGCTGGCAGGGGTCGGGGATCGTTTACGAAGCGCTGTCGTACAGCGGCTGATTCATGTTCCACTGTGAGTATGCGGCCCCTATGACGGTGTCGCCGACTATTGTGTGTTTTTTAGCATCAAAGGCGGCGATGAGACATGACAAACAAGACGCTTACTCGAGCTGATCTTCTTCATGCGGTTTACGTGACGGGGCCGGGTCTATCCCGCGTCGAGGCCAAGCAGATCGTCGAAATAGCTATCGACGAGGTCTGCAGCGCCCTCGAAACCGGGGAGACAGTGAAACTCCGCTCCTTCGGCACATTTCATGTGCGCTCGAAACGCCCGCGCGTCGGGCGTAATCCCAAGACCGGCAAGGAATATCCGATCACCGCGCGGCGCGTGCTGACGTTCAAACCGTCGCCACGGCTGATCGCCTCGGTCAACGGCGAGGAGTTCACCGGCAAGGACGGCGACGAGGACGAGACGGACACGCCGTCGCACCGGCCCGTTCCCGCTCGCCGGGCGGCAGATCTGTGATAAGTTTCTGCCTGTGATAGGTTTCCGCCGTTGAATTGGCTGATTCTCGTATGCGGGCCGGCGCTCGCCGGCCACGTTCGCACGAGAGATGACGCATGAAGTTTCTGGGTCTGGCTGTTGCGCTTGCCGCGATCGTTTGCATCGTGGCCGGCGCGGCCAAGGGTAGCGTTGCGATTCTCGGCCTTTCCGTCGATCCGACGATGATCGGCGTCGGTCTTGTTGGGCTTGCCCTTGCCGCAGCAACCGTCCGCGCTGCCGGGATTTCCACCTTCCTGCGGATTTTTTCCAAGCTGTTCGCGGTCGAATTCACGCTGCTGTCGCTGGTTTACGCGGCCGGCGCCTATGGCCTTTGGCCTGCGGCACTCTCCGAGGCATTACCGCCGGCAACCCTCTGCATCACCATCGCCGTCTTCGGCCTTATCATTTACGGCATATCGTTCATCCCGGTGATCCGGCAGATCACCCGGCTGGCCGACCTGTATTTCGATGCCAAAGAAGACATTGATGTGCCGACCGGCCTGTTCGGCGTCTGGCGCATGCGCGAGCGCCATTTCGCCACCGGGCTGATCATGACTCTGATCGTCATCAACCAGTTGCAGGTTGGCATCAGCGTTCGTCTGAGCTTTTTCAATCGCGATTGGTTCAATGCGATCCAGAACAAGGATCAGCCGGCGTTCTGGTCGCTGCTGCTGACGGTGTTCATGTTCTGGGCGTTCATCGCCATCGCCAGCAATCTGATCGAATATTTCTTTGACGCGGTTTTGAAGATCAACTGGCGGCGTTGGCTGACCGCGCGCTACTCCGGCGTCTGGCTCAACGACGGCGGCATCTACCGGATGGGACTGATCGGCGATGGCGCCGATAACCCCGACCAGCGTATTGCCGAAGACGTCCGCAATTTCATCCTCGACACCTATTCCTATTCGATCACCTTGATCCAGCAGATATCGACCCTGGTCTCGTTCTCGCTGATCCTGTGGGCGATGCCGGCGGAATTCGTATTTCCCGGAACCAATATCGTAGTGCCCGGTTTGCCGTTCTGGGTCGCGATGGCCTATTCGGCGTTTGGAACCTGGATCACCCATCTCATCGGCAGGCCGCTCGTCAAACTCGAATTCGCCCAGGAACGCTATGAAGCTGACTTCCGCTTCTCGCTGGCGCGCCTGCGCGAATACGCCGAACAGGTTGCGCTGCTGCGTGGCGAGCGATCGGAACTGGGCATCCTCAGCGGTCACTTCGGCCAGTTGGTGGCGAACTATTACCGCATCGTCAAACGTGTGTTGAAGCTCAACACATTCATCTCGTTCTACGGGCAGATTAGTCCGATCCTGCCTTACGTGATCATTGCGCCGTATTACTTCCTCGACAAGGTCACTCTCGGTCAGATGAGCCAGGTGGCTGGCGCGTTTGGGAGAGTCGAAGGGGCGTTGAGTTTCTTCATCGACCGATATCGCTCTGTCGCTCGTTACAAAGCCAATGTCGATCGTCTGCAGACGTTCAGCGAAGCGCTCGACAAGGCCGGCGCGCTCGGCAAAACGCCGCCGCATATCGAGGAACAGCATCAATCGCAGAAAGATCTTACCCTGCGTGATCTCTCTCTGCGCCTGCCCGATGGGCGCGAAATCGTGCGCACCAATGCACTTGGCTTCAAGTCCGGCGGCGCGACGCTCGTCACCGGTCCCTCCGGTTCCGGCAAGTCGACCTTGTTCCGCGCCATCGCCGGCATCTGGCCATATGGACAGGGTGTCGTCGATCTGCCGCAGAACGCGCGCGTGCTGCTGCTGCCGCAGCGTCCCTATGTGCCGGCGGGTACGCTGAAAGCTGCGGCCACTTATCCGGCGCCCGCCGATACCTATTCGGACGAACAGGTGCGCGAGGCATTGAAAATGGCGCGGCTGGCGCCCCTGGCCGAGAGGATTCTGGAAGACGAGAACTGGGGCCAGCGCCTCTCGGGCGGCGAGCAGCAAAGGCTCGCCATCGCCCGCGCGGTCCTCGACAAGCCCGACTGGCTGTTTCTTGACGAGGCGACATCGGCGCTCGACGAGAAGCTGGAGGCGGAAATCTACGCCATGCTGCGCCAGCACTTGCCGAACACGTCGATCGTCTCCATCGGCCACAGATCGACTCTCATCTCCATGCACGACTGGCGGGTGGAAATGAACGCCGGCGACGATGGCGTCTTCGTTCCCGCCGCCACGGGTTGAGCCAGGTTGTCTGTCTTGCCGCCGGATATCGAGATCGCCTATGGTCCGCTGCCGGGCCTGGCCGAAGAGATCGTCCGCCTGCACAAGCTCTATTATGCGCGCGAATGGGGCTTGGGCGCTGACTTCGAAAATATCGTCGCGGCGGGCGTCGCTGACTTCATGCCGCGCTGCGACGAGGGCAATTCCCGGAT
>JAQGJO010000297.1 GCA_028290595.1 Hyphomicrobiales bacterium
CAACTGGGGCGCGCCGTCGGCCGTCGTCGCCAAGTATTGATCTGACACGCGCTTCGCATCCGCGAATCGCATAAGTCATTCGAGAAACCCGGCCCTTGTGGCCGGGTTTTTTCGTTGCTCCGGCCGATTTAGACGGCAAGGGCCGCCAACAATGAAAACGCCCCTGCCGCGGGGGGCGTTGCGGCAGGAGCGCGAAGTACGACGGCGAAGCCGTCTGATAGCCAATGCCTGAGACAGTCTCGGGTTCCCGATAGAACTGGGTTTTAGTGGCGCTTGAAATACTGGACGTCGCGTTCGTGTTTTTCAGCGGCCTGCCGGCTGTCAAAAGTGCCAAGATTGCGGCGTTTGCCCGTCGATTCGACTTTCTTGCGGGAATAGAGACGGTATTTCCCGGATTTGAGCTTTCGGATCATCACGATCTCCGAGTCCAATGCCTAAGTCCAATGCCTGGACACCGGCAACGACAGAACGAGAGGGAGGTTCCGGCACAGGCCAGATTTCGCATCAACGATAGGCGTAAGCGCCCGTCAGAATGCCGGCGAGCCCAAGCGCCATAGCGCCGTACCAGGGCCAGCGCTGGCCGCGCGCAATGATGGAAATGGTGGCGATGGCGATCGCCACCTGGATCAGCGTCACGGCAATGGTCAGAACGTGATGGCGCTCGCCGCGCCGCTCGGCTTCCCGCAGCTTGTCCTCCGACAATCTTTCCTGTTCGCGCGCATAGGAAGCGAGCCCGTTGGCATCCTTGTCGGGATGCCGGTCGGGACCCGCTTGAACAGCCCCTGCCTGACTCCCCGCCCCTGCGGCCGGCGCCAGGGTTTGCAGCATCGCCTTGATGTTCTTCGCCTCAAAAGCGTTCCAGGCGTCGGTCGCCCGGTCCTGGTGCAGCAGCGCCGTATTGCTGGCGTTGGAACTAGCCGAGGTCTCGATGGATTCCAGGCTGCCCAAGGTCACGCCGATCACCGCGAGAATGGCGATCGTCACCGACACCCGCGTGATGAACGGCTTGTTCTCATCAGCACCCTCGATGGCGCGCTGGTCCTGTTCGAACTCTTCCGATGTGGTCTTCGACAAGGGAGGCATGTGGGAGCGTTACCGGTGAGGACTGCCGAGTCATATCGTGATTCTTGTCCGGCGTATGCAGATTGAAATGTACCGAAAAGTCCCCAGAAGAGGGTTCAATCAACGACATTGTGGAAGATCTCGACCCCAAAGGTCGAGGACACATTAACCATTTTCTCCTGCAATTCCGGGTGGTTGGCCAGACAGTGCCCGGAACCATACCGTCCGTTCAACGTTGAACTGAAGTTGAGCATGCAAGAGCCCGTAACCGCTTAGGCGTCCTTGGATGCCGGAAGGGATGAAAATGCCAACTTCAACACCTTCATTAAGAATCATAGACAGGCCCGTCGTTCTCGTCGTCGAGGATGATCCGATAACGTTGCGGCTGTCAGTCTGCGCCACGAAAGCTGCGGGATTTGACGCCATCGCGGTCACGAGTGCGGATGAAGCGCTGAGCGTACTCGAGACGCGCGCTGATATCCGGGTTGTGTTTACCGACGTTCAGATGCCCGGTTCCATGAACGGAATACAATTGGCCGCTGTCATCGTCCGCCGATGGCCCGCAATCCGCATCCTCATAACCTCGGCGCAAATTCGTCTCGCGGACAAAAATTTACCCGGACACAGCATCTTTCTGTCCAAGCCGTATCTGGTTCGCGAAGTGGTGGCGAAGCTGCAGCATCTGTCCGACTCGTATGCCGTCGAATCCTCACACGGACGATAGCTCTCGATGACAATGATGCGCTGCCGGTTTGGTTCATTCGCCGCCCATGCCGCATGCGGGGCCCGAGACTGCCAATCAGGCAGAGTTTCTCGACAAGGCCAACGCGATCGGGCCCAAGGATATTTTTCGGCCGCCCGCTGCCGGCCGCAGAACTCGGCGCTATTTTACCCATTGATTTAAAAGATAGATTTCGATTCCCGCCCACCAGGAGAGCAACACCCATAACCGCCTTTCATCAAGACCGGCTGAAAGATCATTCCGGACGACATCTGACGAGGCTACTGCCCGCCCTGCGTTCTGCCTGATGTGGATCGTGATTCTTGCCCTAGGCGGAGCGCGGGTTCGGCGGCCCGCACTTGACGAGAAGCCGACGCGGATGGCCTTATTGCCGACACGAAAGCCAGACAAATCAACCGCGCCGAGAATTCGGCCACCCCCATTTCTGCTCGATTCTAATAAAATCGTCTCATTTTATCGAAGGATTAACTAAACTGCCGCTCAATAACGACAGGTCTAGTTTCAATTTCCCCTTCGAATCTGTTCGAAACGGCAGTTTGTCCTTCGCTCGGTTGCCTTTTGGCGCGAGCGCACGACGGCAAGCGTGTGCCGGCGACACGGTAGAGTCACCGAGTAGAGTTTGGATGAAAGACAAGTCTCTTCCTTCAGGCGGTATGGCTCCGCAGTTTCGCCGCAGCAGCCGCGGCTATTTGCCGGCCGTCGCGACATTCGCCGCGATCATCGGCGTTGCCTATGCCAGCGGGTTCTGGGATAGCGGCGATACGTCTTCGCAAGCCGCCCGAGCCAGGTTGAGCGCGCCGGCTTCGGTGCAGACAGCCGCCAGGGAAACGACCACTGTCGCCGTTGCCGATCTCAAGCGGATGCTGGCGCCGTCACTCTCGTTCCGTCCTGAAGAGCTGAAACTCCGGCAGGATATCACCCAGGACGTCGCCGAGAACGTTGCCATGGAGTCCGGGTTCCGGCTGGCGAACGCGCAGCTTGCCGCTGCCGTGCCAGCGCTTGAATCGGGCAAACTGCAGACCCGCGCCATACCCGCCACTTTGCCGCTCCCCGCGTCGGTACAAACGGCCCAGAGTCTGGAAGATGCCCCGCTTCCGGCGCCCCGCCCGTCCGAGCTGAAATTTCCTGACCCGACACGCACGGCGAACAAGCAAGTGCCGCTGCAGCCGGTGCCCTCGCCCGTTACGCGCGTCGCCAAGGGCACGCCAGTTCCAGCTCCGGCAGCAACCGCGGACAATCGCTCGTTCTTCGAAAAATTCTTCAATGTGCAGCAGACGCCGGGCGCGGCGCTCGCCTACGCGTCGCCGAACGACGGCATGGATCTGGCGCCGAGCCGGAGGCTTTCGCCGGCACCGGATCAGAACGTAGCTGCGCTCACTGCGATCTATGACATCAGCGCCGGTGTTGTTCACATGCCCAATGGCGAGAAGCTCGAGGCCCATTCCGGCCTCGGCGACAAGTTCGACGACACCAGCGCCGTGCACATCCGCATGCGCGGCCCGACACCGCCCGGCACCTACGAGCTCAAGGAGCGCGAAGCGCTGTTCCACGGCGTGCGCGCTCTCAGGATGAACCCGATCGGCGGCAGCGGCGCGATCCACGGCCGCTCCGGCATTCTCGCCCACACCTACATGCTTGGACCGCGCGGCGATTCCAACGGCTGCGTCTCGTTCAAGAATTACGACCGCTTCCTGCAAGCCTATCTGCGCGGCGAGGTCAAACGTCTTGTCGTCGTCGCCCGCCGCGGCGATCCCGTGCCTAGCGTTGCGTCCACAGGACGCAGCGCCCGCAACGGCAGTGGCGCTTAACCGCCCGCGGTTAGCGGTAGCGCCAAATCCTGCATGCTATTCGGTGAGAAAATAGACCAGCGCGGCGATCGGAAACGCAATGCCGATCCACGAGGTCAGCGCCCAGCCGCCATGTGCATAGGCCCATCCGCCGGCGGCTGAACCGATCGCGCCGCCGATGAAGAACGTCGCCATGTAGAGCCCGTTGAGCCGGCCGCGAAGATCGGCGCTGAGTGTAAAGATGGCACGCTGTCCCACGGCCATATTGGCGGACATGCCGAAATCGAGCAGGACTGCGGCCGCCACAAGGAGAGCCAGCGCAAGCGGCGAACCTTCGGGCGCGATATGGGTGATCAGGAACGCCACGGCGACGCACAGCATGGAGAAGGCCGTCGCCGGACGGCTCCAGCCCCGGTCGGCGACGCGGCCGGCGATCGGCGTGGCGATGGCGCCGGCGACGCCCGCCAGGGCGAACAATGCAATGCCGCCTTGTGTCAGATGGAAGGCAGGACCCGCGAGCAGCAGAGGCGTGGTGGTCCAGAACAAGCTGAAGGCCGCGAACAGGCAGGCATGATAGAGCGCGCGGCGCTGCAGGATCGGCGTGGTCGCGGCAAGCCGCACCATGGAGGCAAGCAAGGCTCCGTAGCCGATCGTCGATTTTGGCACGCGCTGCGGCAGGGCCCGACTGAGGACCAGGCCAAGGACGACCATTAAGCCGGCGGAAAGAAAGAACACCATATGCCAGGATGAGACTTGCGTGATGAAACTGGCGACCGGCCGCGCCAGCATGATGCCGAGCATCAACCCGCTCATGACATTGCCGACGACCCTGCCCCGCACGGCCACGGGCGCCATATGCGCCGCATAGGGAACCAGAACCTGCACGGCAACGGAGCCGAGGCCGATGAACAGGGCTGAGGCCAGGAACGGTAAGGCCTGCGGCGACAAGGCTGCGCCGAGAAGCCCGAGGGCGGCGATGCCGATCGTGACCAGCACGAGGCGGCGGTTCTCGACGAGATCGCCAAGCGGCACGATCAGCAGCAG
>JAQGJO010000312.1 GCA_028290595.1 Hyphomicrobiales bacterium
GACCGCTACGGCGAGGAAGTCGGCCATCGCGGCATCAAGCACAATGATTCCCTCGCCCTCGAGCAGGTGCCGGACTTTCTGATCCAGGCCATTCTCGCCACCGAGGATCGCCGCTTCTACGAGCATTACGGCATCGATCCGATCGGCACCTTGCGCGCGCTGACTGTCAATGCGCGCTCGTCGGGCGTCGTTCAGGGCGGGTCGACCATCACCCAGCAATTGGCCAAGAACCTCTTCCTCACCAACGAACGTTCGATCGAACGCAAGGTCAAGGAAGCCTTCCTTGCGATGTGGCTGGAATACCGGCTCAGCAAGAACGAGATCCTGAAACTTTATCTCGACCGCGCCTATATGGGCGGCGGCACGTTCGGCGTGCAGGCGGCGGCAGAATTTTATTTCGGCAAATCGGTGCGTGACATCACCCTGGCGGAAGCCGCCATGCTCGCCGGCCTGTTCAAGGCGCCGACGAAATTCGCGCCGCATATCAATCTGCCGGCAGCCCGCGCGCGCGCCAACGATGTGCTGCAGAACCTTGTCGATGCCGGCTTCATGACCGATGGCCAGGTCTTCGGCGCCCGCAAGAACCCGGCCTCGCCGATCGACCGCAACCGCGCCTCCTCGCCCGACTGGTATCTCGACTGGGCGTTCGAGGAAGTAAAGAAGCTCGCGCAAGCCGGCAAGCTCGGCGACGACCGCGTCCTGAGCGTGCGCACGGCGCTTGATTCAGGGATCCAGCGCCAGGCCGAGAAATCGCTCGAAGACAGCTTGCGTCAATACGGCAAGCAATATCACGTCAAGCAGGGCGCCATCGTCATCCTGGAGCCCAACGGCGCGGTGCGCGCGCTGGTCGGCGGCCGCGACTACGGCGCCAGCCAGTTCAACCGCGCCACCGACGCGTTGCGCCAGCCCGGCTCGTCGTTCAAACCCTATGTCTATCTGACGGCGCTGATGACCGGCAAATTCAAACCGTCGACCATCGTCACCGACGGGCCGGTGTGCATCGGCAACTGGTGCCCGCACAATTATGGCGGCGGTTATTCCGGATCGATGCCGCTGATCTCAGCGCTGACGCGCTCCATCAACACAATCGCGGTCAAACTGTCGATCGCCATCGGCGACGGCAACGCCAAGGTCGGGCGTGCGAAAATTGTCGATACCGCGCGCAAGCTCGGCATCACCGCGCCGCTCATCGATACGCCATCGCTGCCGATCGGCGCCGATGAAGTGACGCCGCTTGAACACGCCAACGCTTACGCAAGTTTCGCCAACGGCGGCAAACGCGCGCCCTATTTCGGCGTTGTCGAAGTGCGCAATTCGCGCGGCGATCTGATCTATCGGCATGATGCCGAAGCAGCGATGAAGCAGGTCATTCCGCCAGCGAAGATCGCCGAACTCAACACCATGCTGACATCGGTGGTGGAAAACGGCACGGCGCGCCGGGCGATGCTGCCGGGCATAAAAGTCGCGGGCAAGACCGGCACGACCAACGCCTATCGCGACGCCTGGTTCGTCGGCTTCACCGGCAATTATGTCGGCGCTGTGTGGTACGGCAATGACGAACCGACCTCGATGAACAATATGACCGGCGGCACCCTGCCCGCCTCGACCTGGCATGAGGTCATGGAATTTGCCCATCAGGGCATCGAGCTGAAACCCTTCTTCAGTGCGCCGCCGCCGACGCCGGAAGCAGTCGCCGCAGCGCTCGCGGCCGGCGGTACGGGCCAGGCGACAGCCTTGGGACACCCGCAACGCCCCGTAACGCTGTCGCGCAAATCCACCGAAGCACTGAACGGGCTTGAAACCTTCATGCGCTCGTCGGCCAGCCGGCAGCGCAAGGCCGATGCCGCTGTGCCGGCGACGTTCGCCGCCGATACGCCGCCGGTCGTACGCCTCGGCAGTGCGCGTTCGCCCGTAGAGACCTTGCGCTAGGGTTGCATCTGGATCAGCGACCGCAGTTGATCGGCCGTGAGTGGGCTTGCGAGAATCTTCATATTGATCGCCTCGGCCATGATGCTGTCGAGGCCGACGATGCGATCCGGATTGGTGTTGGTGCGCGGATAGAATTCGCGCACCTTGCGCGCGTCCTCGACCGACAGGCCGGCGAATTTCGCGTAGGCCTGCATGGCCGCCGGATCGTCGCCATATTCCCAGTTGATGGCTTCACGATAGGCCAGCATGAAACGGCGGAACACGTCCGGACGCTTCTCCAGCGCGCCGGCGTTGACGGCCATCACGCGGACGGTCTGTTCGCGGAAGTCCGGCACGTCGCTGCCGCGGGCGATTATTCTTATTTTGTCGCCCTGCGGAATGCCGAAATTCGGCGCCGACCAGCCGACGTCGATCTGGCCGCTCATCACCTGCGTCAAGTTCGCGGGCGCACTGCCCGCGGCGACGAGGTTGAACTTCACATCGAAATTTTTCTGGAACGCCAGCACGATCATATTGGTGGACGATCCATTGGTGGAATAGCCGACCGCCTTGCCATTGGCATCGCGCATCGACTTGAGCGGTGAATCGGAGCGAACGTACCAGAACAGGTCGTTGGCGCCGGTCATCACGCCGGCGACAATGCGCACCGGCGCGCCTTTGGAGAACGCGCCAAGCACTGCATGGGTGCCTAGCCCTGAACCGATATCGATGCTGCCGCCGATCACCGCCTGCAGCGTTTCGCCCGAGCCCGAGGTGTAGATCACATCGAGATCTATGCCGTGCTTGCGGAAGATGCCGGCATTCTGGCCCAGTTCGCAGAACGAGCCTTCGAACGTGCCGCCCTGCCCGATGGCGATGCGCAACTTGTCCGGCGTCTGCGCCTGAGCCGCTGCGGCTACGAGAAAAACGACAAAAGACACCAACAGATGTCGCGCTGCTGCGATCATGATTTTGTCCTCCCCGACAAGCGTTTGTTTTTTCGAGGCTAGCATGCGCCGGGCGGCCAGCGAAATCACGTTGTCCAGCTCTGCCGTTGACACTGCGGTTGCCGAATGCTCGACTCCCTTAAATAAAAATCGGCAACAAAATCGGGAGGAATTCAGCATGCCGGATCCGGCGGGAATTCGGAAGACGGTGATTATCGGCGCGGGCTTCGGCGGCATTGGCATGGCCATTCGCCTCAAGCGATCCGGCATCGATGATTTCGTGATTCTGGAACGGGCGTCCGGTGTCGGCGGCGTCTGGTTCGCGAATTCCTATCCGGGCGCGGCCTGCGACGTGGAATCCCACCTCTATTCCTATTCGTTCGAAACCAATTTCGACTGGGAGCGGCCGCACGGCAATCGCTCGGAAATCCTGCGTTATTTCGAACACTGCCTGCGCAAATACGACCTGCTCAAACACATCAAATTCAACAAGAGTGTCGCCGGCACCGAATTCGACGAGGCCAGCGGTACCTGGATCGTGCGCATGGCGGATGGCGAAACGCTGCGCACAAAGACGCTGATCTCCGCCTGCGGCCTGTTCAACGCACCATCGATCCCGCACCTGACCGGCATCGAGACGTTCAAGGGCGCGCATTTTCATTCGGCGCATTGGGATGCCAGCTTCGATCCGCGCGGCAAAAAGATCGCCGTCATCGGCACCGGATGCAGCGCGGCGCAGTTCGTGCCCGAGATCGTCGGCGAAGCCGACAAGCTCACCGTCTTCCAGCGCACGCCGGCCTTTGTCGGCCCGCGTCAGGAGACGGCCTTCACCGACCGGCAGCGGCGGCTTTATCGTCTGTTCCCGATTCTGCGCCAGATCGACCGGCTGAAAATCTTCTATCGCTACGAGCAGAACTTCCGCGTCCAGGAAGAGCCGGAGCTGCGCAAGGTGCGCGGCAAGGATGTGGCCGCCTTCATCACCAGCCAGGTGAGCGACGAGGTGAAGCGCGCTAAATTGCTGCCGCCCTATGAGGCGGGCTGCAAACGCAATGTCAGGTCCGGAACTTTTCTCAAGGCGCTCGACCGGCCGAACGCCGATGTCATCACCACGGGCATCGATCATGTCACAGCCGACGCCATCGTGACGAAGGACGGCGCAAGCTATCCGATCGACACGATCATCTATGGAACCGGCTTCACGCCGTCCAACTATCTGTCGACGTTCGAAGTGCGCGGCCTTGACGGGCAGGATTTGCGCGATGCCTGGAAGGACGGGCCGGAAGCCTATCTCGGCATCGGCGTCAGCGGCTTTCCCAATTTCTTCATGATCTACGGTCCCAACACCAATGCGCCTACCTCGATCATTTTCATGATCGAATGCCAGATCAGCTACATCCTGAAATGCCTGCGTGCGATCGAGAAGAAGAAGCTGCGCTACATGGATGTCGCGAGCGGCATCCAGACCGCGTTCAACGAAGAAGTACAGAGCAAACTGAAAGTAACGTCATGGGCCAGCGGCTGCACCAGCTATTTCATGACCGCCGCCGGAAAGATCGTCACCCAATGGCCCGGCGCCAGCCACAAATACTGGCTGCGCACGCGCAAGCTCGATCTGGATGATTACCGCATGATGCGGTGAGGATGTGTCTGAAGAGCTGCGAAAAGCCAACAGAAGCCCTCATCCCGAGGAGCAACGCTTGCGTTGCGTCTCGAAGGACGGGGGCGTGTGAGAAAGCCTTGCCGTGTATAGCTGTCTGAGGGCTGCGGCATGACGCCCCCGTCCTTCGAGACGCGCCTTTCAGGCGCTCCTCAGAGAATGAGAATGTTTCGAAATTTCAAAAATCGAGCTTCGAGTTGGCAGCCTGAACCTGAGAAAGAATTGCCTAAACTGCCAAAAATGGGCGCAGTCAGTCTGCATTAGTGCATCGTCGTTAATTCTGACGCGCCTTTTGACAAGTTGCTCGAACGTCGTTTGAATCTTTCTCACGCTCTCAGGATGAGGGCTTCTGGAAGAGTTGCCTCAACCCTTCGGAATCCACACCGCGCGTGGGCCGATTTCCTCCACGGTGCAGCAGCCGATGAAGCCCATGGTCGAATCCATCTCGTCGCGCAGGAGCTGCAGCGCGTGCAGCGCGCCCTCCTCGCCGGCGACTGATGCGCCGTAGAGCGTCGGGCGGCCGGAGAGTACGAAGTCGGCGCCCAGCGCCAGCGCCTTGACGATATCGCTGCCGCGGCGGATGCCGCTGTCGACGACCACCTTCAGTTTGTCGCCGACTTCCGCCTTAATGTCGGGCAGAACGTCGAGAGACGCCACCGCCGTCGCCAGATTGCGTCCGCCGTGATTGGAGATGACCAGTCCGTCGAGACCTTCGGTGACGGCGCGCGCCGCATCTTCAGCGAGATGGACGCCCTTGATCATCATCGGGCCTTTCCACATGTCGCGCAGGCGCTTGACGTCCTCCCAGGTGAGATTGTCGCCGCGCTGATTGACGATGCGCCCGGGCTTGCGCGCCACGCCGCCGGCGGCATCCTTGGGAAAATTGGCCAGCCTCGGCATGCCGTATTTGAAATAATGCGGCGCCATGGTCTGAAGCAGCCAGCGCGGATGCAGCGACATGTCGAGCAGCGCTTTCGGGTTCATCGTGAACGGCATGCTGAAGCCGTTGCGGCGGTTGTATTCGCGCACCGGCGGCAC
>JAQGJO010000321.1 GCA_028290595.1 Hyphomicrobiales bacterium
TCCCATCCGGTCATTGTGCGGCCGGATCATCCAGGCCGCGCAACAGGGGAGGAAATGCCCGATCCGGCAGGGATGGCAGTCCAGAGATGGCAGATTTCGTCCACCTAAATCAAAACGAAGGTACCTGAGCTATGATCATTGATTGCCACGGTCATTACACGACTGCGCCCAGTGAACTTGAATCCTGGCGCGATCGCCAGCTCGCAGGCATCGCAGACCCCAACCGTGGGCTGACCTCGCCGGCCCCGAAGATTTCAGATGACCAGTTGCGCGACACCATCGTCAATGGCCAGCTCAAGATGCAGCAGGACCGCGGCAGCGACCTGACCATCTTCTCGCCGCGCGCCGCCGGCATGGCCCATCACGTCGGCAACCAGAAGACCAGCGAGCAATGGGCGACCGTTTGCAACGACCTGATCTACCGTGTCGGCGAATTGTTCCCCAAGAACTTCATTGGCGTCGCCCAGCTTCCGCAGTCGCCCGGCGTCGATCCGCGCAATTGCATTCCCGAGCTCGAACGCACCGTCAACGAACTCGGCTTCGTCGGCGTCAACCTCAACCCCGATCCGTCGGGCGGTTACTGGAAAGAGCCGCCGCTGACTGACAAGTGGTGGTACCCGGTCTACGAAAAGCTCGTCGAGCTTGACGTGCCGGCCATGGTCCACGTTTCCAACTCGTGCAATCCCTGCTTCCACGCCACCGGCGCCCATTACATCAATGGCGACACGACGGCGTTCATGCAGTTCATCCAGGGCAATCTGTTCAAGGATTTCCCGACCCTGAAGTTCATCATTCCGCACGGCGGCGGCGCGGCGCCATATCACTGGGGCCGCTATCGCGGTCTGGCGCAGATGCTGAAGAAGCCGCTTCTGGCCGAGCACCTGCTCAAGAACGTCTATTTCGACACTTGCGTCTATCACCTGCCGGGCATGCAATTGCTGGCCAAGGTGGTTCCGGTCGACAACATCCTGTTCGCCTCCGAAATGATCGGCGCCGTGCAGGGTATCGATCCGGAGACCGGCCATCAGTATGACGACACCAAGCGCTACGTCGATCAGCTCGGCCTCAGCGCCGCCGATCTCAACAAGATCTACGAGGGCAACGCCCGCAAGGTCTATTCGCGCCTCGACGGCCAGCTCAAGAAGCGCGGCCTGATCTGATCATCAAAAGCGCTGCGCCCTAACGGACGCAGCGCTTTTTTCTGATGCGACGTCCGGTAAGCGCTCGAAGCCTGCCGGCATAATTTTTCTAAAAGAGGATCCCATGGCAGAGACAAGGCTCAACGGCGTCATCCGCGCGCTCGAATCCGGCAAGCCGGCTTTCGCGACATTCTCCCCCGCCACGCCCGATGCGGCGATTGCGCTGCACGGCACGAAATACGACGGCGTCGTGTTCGAGACCGAACATAACGTCTGGGACGGCACCAATGTCCGTCACGGACTGCAGTATCTTTTGAACCGCTCCGAAGTCGCCAAGGGCGGCCTGGCGCCGAAGATCACGCCGATCGTCCGCATCCCGCCGAACGGCGCTGAGATGAACCAGCATTTCGCCAAACAGGCGCTCGACATGGGCGCCTATGGCATCGTCTGGCCGCATGTCGGCACGGTCGAGCAGGCTTATAACGCCGTCTCTTCCTGCCGTTATCCGACCATGAAGGAAAATCCGCTGCATGAGCCGTTCGGCCAGCGCGGCGACGGCCCGCATACGGCGGTGCGTTACTGGGGCCTGAGCCAGCAGGAATATTACGATCGCGCCGATGTGTGGCCGCTCAATCCGAAGGGCGAGATTTTCGTCATTCTCATGATCGAAGATCTTGAGGGCCTGCAGAACCTCGACGAAATGCTCAAGAAGGTGAAGGGCATCGGCGCCATCCTCATCGGCGAAGGCGATCTCTCCCAGGAACTGGGCTATGCGCGCCAGTACGAGCATCCGGTCGTGCTCGATCACATGCGCAAAATCGTCGAGACGGCGAAGGCGAACAATGTCGTCGTCGGCCATCCGCATGTGGATGCCAAGAACGTCGAGCGCGTGCTGAAGGAAGGCTATCGCTTCCTGATGCCGGCGCCGGAGCGCACCTTCGTTGGCCTCAACAAGGGCCTTGAGCTCTCCGGTCGCTGATCATCGCGGAGGATTAGTCATGTCGACATTTCCCGCGACGGGACCTGTCACGCTGCGCACC
This sequence comes from Hyphomicrobiales bacterium, assembly GCA_028290595.1. The sequence continues at coordinate 2,180 of JAQGJO010000321.1, forward strand.
AATCTCGCGGACTCGCCGTCCGCGAAAGCATTGAAAGCCGGCGAGATCCCAACACCGCTCGTCAACTGGGACTTCGCTGGCCCAGCGACGGCGAACCAGGGCTTCAAGCCCATGGTGCGCGAAGGCAAGTTCACCGCCGGTGAGCTCGCCATCGTCACCTACATGCAAGCGCTCGACTTCGGCAAACCGCTGGTGCTGCTGCCGGCGACCATGGTCGGCCGCTTCCAGCATCAGTTCTTCGTCTGCCGCAAGGAGCGGTCGCCGATGGACCCAAGGACGCTGGAAGGCAAGAAAGTCGCCGTCCGCTCTTACACGCAGACGACCGGCGTCTGGGTGCGCGGCATCCTGCAGGACGAATATGGCGTCGATCTCAGCAAGCTGAAGTGGCTGTGCTGGGACGATCCGCATCTGGCCGAATACACCGATCCGTCGTCCCTCGTCGAACGGGTGAAGCCGGGCGGCAAGGACCTCAACACCATGGCACTCGATGGCGACGTCGATGCTGCGATCCCTGCAGCCGATCTGCTGAAGAACCCCGAGATGCGCACCGTCGTCGAAAATCCCGATGCGGCTGGTGCTGCGTGGGGCGCGAAATATGGATGCGGCCATATCAATCATATGTTCGCTGTCCATAAGGATCTCCCCAAAGAGCGTCCCG
>JAQGJO010000330.1 GCA_028290595.1 Hyphomicrobiales bacterium
TTCTTTGACGAACGCGACGACGGAGGGGCGCGGACTGTCGCGATTGAAATCAGCTCCGGTCAGCACGCCTTCGGCCGCATCGCCACCGGCCGTCTCGATGAATTTGTGATCGAGCGATAGCTCGACACCAGCCAGGATCGGCTGCTGCATGCCTTGCCGGCGCAATTCCCGCGTCAGATGTCCAGCCTCGGTGAACAGCGCGGTAACGACAATGCCATCGGCGCCAAGCGCCTTGGCGCGCGTCACCTGGGCCGAGAAATCCACATCGCCCGTTTGAAACGAGATTGAATCGACGACTTCGATGTTGTTGGCCTTCAGAACGGCCGGCATCACGGCTTTGCCGTCAGAACTCGAGACCGCATCCTTACCGTCGTAGAAGATCACGACCTTGCGAATGGCGGGTTGACGCTTGAGCCAATGGGCGACGAGCGCCGCATCTGTCTTGTCGGTCGTCGATGCGTTGCGAAACGTCCACGGCCTGTTGGCCGCCGCAATGCCGGGCTTGGCGGACGACGGCGTCACGATCGGCGTAGAAGCCCGGTTGGCCACCGGAAATGCCGCCTCGCTCTCGCCGCTGAAGTAAGGACCGAGGATGGCAAGAACATTGTCGGTATCGATCAGCTTGCGCGTCAGGCTGATGGCCTGAGCCGGCTCACCGCGCGTGTCGTAGATCGTCAGTTTGAGCTTTCCTGCCGGCCCCAGGTCGGCATATTTGCTCATGAACAGATCGATGGAGCCCTGCTCTTCCGCGCCAAACCCGGCGCCGAAGCCGGTCTTGGGCATCAATATGCCGATCTGGACATCCGCCAGAGCCGGCGTGCTCGTCACCTGGGACGCGAGGCCCGCAAGCATGGAAATACCAACCAGAACATTGCGCAAAGAAGCCTCCATGCAGGCGGGAGCAAGTTCTAAAGGTTATTTGTGAAGTCCGTCATTTGTCAATTACAAATAAACTACCACCGCCGGACAAGCGCCGATTAATCGGGCGTCGACAGATTATAATCTGGGCAATAGAGCTGGTGGGCCTAGGCCGCCGAACCTGTATTGCGCCGGAGCGAGCGAAAGAAGTCGACGACTTCCGCTTCGGAGACCACATCGGCATATTTGGCGTTCATGTCGAAAAGGTTCGCCTCGTGCGGCGCCTCATGGCGGTCGCCGCAGGCATCCGCGACAACCGTGGTCGTGAAACCGTGCGACATGGAATCGACGCAAGACGCGCGAACGCAGCCGCTGGTCGTCAGGCCCGTCAGAACCACATTGTCGACGCCCATCGCCGTCAGGGTAGACGCCAGCGACGTGCCGAAGAAGGCGCTCGGATATTGTTTCGAGACGATGATCTCGTCCGGCCGCGGCACCAGCCCGTTGGCGAAGGCCGCCGTCGGCTCGCCCGCGACAAAGGCAGCGAGCGGTTTCGCCTTTTCAAAGAAGCGCCCACCATTGCGGCCACCGCGCTGGTAGGTGACCTCCGTCAGCACGACGGGAATGCCTTGCTCATGCGCCACGTCGCGAATGCGCAGCGCCGATGCCAGGGCGTCGTCGACACCGGCATAAAGCGAACATTGCGGATCGAAATAGGCCTGTGCGAAATCGACCAGCACCAGCGCCGGCGATTTGCCGTAACCGACCCTGTTATTATAGGCGATCTTGTAATTATCGATCAGATTCTGCGACATCTACCGTTACCTTGCGCCCTACTTTGCCCTGACCGGCGAGGCCTTGCCCGCATCCGCATGCGCCAACATTGCTTCCCATGGAAACATCATCCTAAATAGACCCGAACAGCTTTTAAATGTCCATACTTATGCTAGGGAGAGAGAACGTCGGCGATCATAGCTGTTCTCTCGGGAACTCCGTCGCGCCGCGCGCAGGGGCTCAATGCAATATCATGACAACAAATAGGCAGACCACGCTTGAAGACCATGCAGCGGACGGCATACCGCGATACGCGCGCCTTCAGAAGATTCTCGAGGAGCGGCTGAACAACGGCACCTATCCGGTCGGCAGCCTCATTCCGCCCGAAATCGAACTCGCGGCGGAATTCAGCACCAGCCGGACGACAATCCGCGAGGCGCTGCGCTATCTACGCGAACGCGGCTATGTCGAACGCAAGCAGGGCGTTGGCACGCGAGTGGTCTCCGACACATCGAAATCCACCTACTATCAGTCCTTCGGATCGCTCGAAGAACTCTTCCAGGTATCTGTCGAAACCTATTACGTCGTCATGGACACACAGCTCGTGATCCTCGACGCCGAGACGGCGGAGCTCGTGGGTGGACTTGCCGGCGAGGAATGGATGCTGATCAACGGCGTCCGCTGGACGGAGCCTGGCGGCAAACCGATCTGCTACATACAAAGCTACGTGCCGAAACGTTTTGAAGACGTGGTGAAGCAGCAATTTCCCGATCATCAAGGCCCCTTCTTCACCTTGCTCGAACGCCACGCTGACGGGCCGATCGAGGAAGCGGTGCAGGAAATCCGCGCGCTGCCAATGCCGGCTGATATCATCCGACAGTTGGGGCTGAAGCCCGGCTCCTGGTCATTGCAATTGCTGCGCCGCTACGTCACCGATTCCGGCGTGCTGATCGCGTCCTTCAACTGGCATCCGGCCGACCAGATGGCCTATATCATGCACATTCATCGCAGCAAGAAAACCGGCACGGAGTAAGGCGCGCTGCGCTTACTCCAGAAGGTCAGGTTCGAATTGCCGGCCGGCCCGCCTGATGCGCATGCCGGAGAAATGCCGCAGATGCGCGGGAACGATAATCGTGCCCGTCTCAATGGACTCTTCGAACAGCGAAATCCGCGTGGCAACCGCCGCCGACACGTCGGTACAGAAGCGCGTTGTCCAATCCGGCCGGAACACCTGGACGATCGAATGCACGGCATCGGCGCACATCAACGCTTTCTCCTTTCCATGACATAAGCAAAGGCCCATCTGCCCAGGCGTGTGGCCGGGTAGCAGCTTCAGACTCGCGCCTTGAAAGAGTTCGAAGCCATCGTCGACCAGATCGACAAGACCTGCATCGGCCACGGGCAATACGCTGTCGGCAAATGAGCCGTGATTGTGCTGGGCCGGCTCGCGCTGTTCGGTTTCAAGCCAATGATCGAACTCGCGCCTGCCGATCAGATAACGCGCATTGGGAAATGTCGGAATCCAGCGGCCGTCAAGAAGTCGTGTGTTCCAGCCGACGTGATCGGCATGCAGATGCGTGCACAGCACGACATCGATATCCTCGGGCCGCAACCCGTGTACGCCAAGCCGCTGCAGATAGTCCGAATGCGTCCGCTGATCCCAGTCCGGCCGGCGCGGCCGCGGCTTGTGTTCTCCCACACAGGTATCGATCAGGATATTGCGGCCATTGATGCGAACGAGATGGCTCTGGATGGCAAGCAGTATGTTGCCGGCCTCGAAGTCGATATGGTGCGGCGCCAGCACGGCGGCGTGCAGCTCAAGGTCCGCGATGGAATTGCCCGGAAACAACAGATCCATCGACAATGCGAAAGGATCGACATCGACGATGGTTTCGATGGTTGCTGAACCGACTTTCAACATCACGCCTCACATCAGCTTTTTGTGGTCGTCAAGCCTTCCTCGATCCCCGATAGGAATCGCGCGGCTTTGGCTTGGTCGACAGAATATGGCCGCTCATCGCCAATGTTGCCCACTCGCTGTTGTGCTGGGACAACGCGGCATAGATATCGCGGTGCTGGCGATTCGACTTCGCTATATCGACATTCTGTTCCATGACGAACTGCTTCAAGAGAACGAGCGGCAGCGCAACGGCGGGCTCGGTCAACTGGCGCAACTGGCGCGAGCGCGTCGCCTCGATGATGAGCGCGTGAAACCGGGCATTGAGATTGAGGAAACGCTCGACAGCTTCCGGCGTCTGCAGTCCCTCGATCTCGGCGATTTCGGCGATCTTTCGCTCCAGCTGGGCAAGTTCACCGGCGGTGATGTTCTGCGCCGCGACTGAGGCAGCATATCCTTCCAGTTTGGCGCGAATATCAAAAATGACGACCACTTCCTCGTAGGAAAATTCCGTCACGAAGCGATGTCGGTTGATGACCGTGGCCAGGCCTTCCACCGCAAGGCGGCGAAGCGCCTCGCGAACCGGCGTGCGGCTGGTGCCGGTCATGGTCGCCAGCATCTCTTCGGACAAGTGGTCGCCAGGCTTCAGCTCGCCGAACAGGATCGCGCGGCGAATGCCTTCGTAAGCCCGCTCGACCGGACGCGACGCTGTCTCGCGGTCAGACTTCGGTTGATCCGACGATGCCGATCCCTGTTCGCCTTCGTTCATGGCTTTTCCGTCGCGATGTGGCTTTCGTGATTTTTCACATACCAGTCGGCAATCTCCTCGCGGGTCGCAAACCAGACGTCATCGAACTGCTTTGCATAGCGAATGAAATCCCGCAACGCGCGGATGCGAAACGGCTGGCCGATCACATGCGGATGCAATCCGATGTTCATGAAACGCCCGCTGGTGGCGCTTTCCGCGTAGAGCCAGTCGAACTGCTCCTTGAACACATCAATACCGCCGTTGACCGTATTGCCCTGGCGCATGAAGACAGTGAAATCATTGACCTCCGAAGTGTAGGAGACGGACACCATCGGTTTGCCGCTGCGCGTCTTGACCATATAAGGCTGGTCGTCGTTGAGAAGATCGCAGGTAAACACCATCCCTTCTTCAGCGAGGATATCGACGGTGTTGAGGGTCGAGCGCAGCGAGCTCGACAGCCATCCCTTCGACTTGAACCCGCAGAAATCCTCGTAGACTTTCAAGGTCGACCGGATCACATCCCGCTCAGCCGCCTCGTCGAACATATTGTCGGTCAGCAGATCTGTCTGCACGTAATTATGGGCGATCAATTCCCACTTGCGCTCAAGCGCCGCGCGGATCACCTGCGGGCGCTCCAGCATCATCTTTGCGTTGACCGTGCAGCTCGACGGCACGCCTTCCGCATCGAAGACGTCGAACATGCGCCAGACACCTATCCTCTGGCCATATTCGCGCCAGGTATAGTTGGGATTGTCGTAGACATTCCCCGGCAGATCGCCGCCGACGATGCTCGGCCCGCCTGGATAGAACATCTTCGGCGATTCGCGAACCGCGTCCCAATATTCGAAATTGGTCGTCAGGATAATCGCAAGGCGCTTGCCGTTCGGCCATTTCAACGGCTTGCGTTCGCTGATCGGTACAAAATCATAGTGCATTGATGATCTCCCGCTCCGTGCGGCTTGTTGCAAATTCAGGCGACAGTCTCGAGATCCCGCAGCGACTGGATCATCGACGAGCGCATCAGGAATTTCTTGTGGCTCTCCGGGGTTTCCACGACGCGGCGCAATTGCTCATGATACGCGGCCCGCGCGGCAGGATCATTCTCCGCCATCATGCGGCGGTTCTGTGCGGTCTGTTCCTGAACGGTCTCGATCGCCACCTTGCGGCGCTGACGGCTGTAACGCTCTGTCAGTTCGAGCGGCGCGCCGTGCCAGATCTCCGCCAGTTTGTCGCACAGGTTCACGGCATCATGAATGCCGCCGTTCATGCCCATGCCGCCGAGCGGATTGTTGAGGTGCGCTGCATCGCCCATCAGAAAAACACGGCCGGAAACATAGGTGGCGGCGACGCGCTGGTGCACCCTGTAGGCCGTGGAATGAATGACTTCATAAGTGCCGGGCTTTGGGCACAGAGCCTGAAGCCGGCTTTCCATCGCCGCGGGGTCCTTGAGCTGCTCGTCGGTCTGGTTCGGGTCGGTCGGCAGAAGCACACGCCATAGCGACGGCGTGCGCAGCAGAACCGCCCATTCCGTCGGATCGGTCAGATAGGCGATCGGCGCCAGATCCGCGATCGCATCTTCGAAGTTGAACGAGGTCGACATCGACAGGAAGATTTCCGGCAACGTAAGTCCGTCGAAGGAGATATCGAGCGCCTTGCGAATGGCGCTGCGTGCGCCATCGGCCCCGATCAGGTATCGCGCCGTCATTTCTTCGGGCGAGCCATTTGCATGTTCGACCGACAGCACGACCCTCTTGTCGTCCTGCCGCACGTCCAGGGCTTTCGCACCATAGATGATGTCGATCTTGTCATCGACCTCGATCAGATCGCGCAGTTCTTCCGAGAGCTTCCACTGTTCGCATTGCAAACGATAGGGATGGTTCGTCTCACCTTTCAGAACGCCAAGATCGAAGGTCGCGATGACGCCTTCCTTGCGGTCGCGAAACTGCCATTGCGGACACACAAGGCCGCGCTCGATCAGCTTTGGCGTTACGCCGAACCGGTCGAGCATATCGAGCGTCGGCGGATGGAACGTTGAGGCGCGCAGATCCTTCGGCAGTTCCGGGCTCGTCTCCACGATTGTGACGGGAATTCCCGCCCTCGACAGGCTGCACGCGGCAACGAGGCCAACCGGGCCGGCGCCGACGATCAAAACACGATCACTAGTCCCGCTCATCGCCAACGCTCTCCGCTAATTCTCCTTGACAACAATTCAGAGCTAACTGAATGTGTACATAATGTCACTACATTTAATGCCTGACATGACAGAAATGTTATGATTTAGCTGCCAATGGCGCGATTGTTGCTTCGCCCCTGCGGTTCATGAGAGGCACCCAGTCAGAGCGAGCTAGGCTAAGCGCAAGGGGAAAAACAGTCAATATAAGCTATATATAGGGGATATTCTTGGCTTAGCTGTCGAATTTCTTCGACCTCGTGACAAGATGCAAGCTGATACGCAAGCGCGTCGCCGAGCTGACGGCTTGGCAAACAACCTTCCTGAACCGAAGGTAACGCATAGAGTTTGTATACAATGTAGCGGAGCGCGATTGATGTTGTTCCTACAACAGGTGTCGAACGGGATTATGCTCGGGAGCGTCTACGTGACGGTCGCCGTGGCGTTTACCCTGACGATCGGCGTTCTCAACTTCCTCAATTTCACCATTCCCACCCTCTTCATGCTGGCCGGCATGCTAGCCTGGGCTCTGTCTACATGGGGCGTGCCGCTCGTTCATAGCGGGCCGATGCCTTGGCAGGCCGCCCTCCTGTTCGCCATCGCCGTGACGGTCCTGGCGTCGCTGCTCGTCGAACGGTTCACCTTCCGCTTTCTGAAGACCAAATATGGCGACGCGACCGAGCACGCGATTCCGCTCGTCAGTTCGCTTGGCTTCCTGCTGATCATCGAAAACCTCATCCGCATCGGCTACGGCACCGACGCTCAGCGCTTTCAAGGTCCCCAGGCCGATATGTCCGTCAATATCGGCGGTATCTTTCTGCGCGTGCCGCAGCTCGTCAGCCTCATCATCGTTCTGGGCATTGTTGCCGGTCTGAACTGGATTCTGCGCCACAGCCGCATCGGCCGCGGCTTGCGCGCCATTGCCGAAAACCCCGATGCCGCAAACATTCTCGGCGTCCAGGCCAACAAGCTCGTGCCCGTCGTCTTTATGCTGACGGGCCTGCTATGCGGCCTTGCCGGCGTGCTGTTTGCCATCAACTACGGCGAGGTCTCGCCGCAGATGGGCGATGACATCGGCTCCAAGGCCATCGCCGGCATGGTGCTGGGCGGCCTCGGCTCGATCTGGGGCGCGGTCATCGGCGGTCTCATTATCGGACTGACCGAGATGCTGACCATTCATTTCTTCGGCGCCGATACGGTGCAGGTCGCCGTCTGGGGCCTGCTGCTTCTGACCTTGTTCCTGCGCCCGCAAGGGCTCTTCGGCCACCACTCCATCGGCAAGGGGAAACTCTGACCATGAGTGGCTACTGGTCCGGCATCCTCACCATTCTGGCGATCAACGTCATCATGGCGTACGCGATCTTTCTTCCGGTCGCGACCGGCCAGCTCAATCTCGGCGGCGCCGGCTTTCAGGCCGTGGGCGCCTATGGCGCAGCCTTTCTCTCGTCGAAATATGGCCTCTCGGTCTGGACGACCATCCCGTTCGCCATGGCACTGACGGCACTCGTCAGTTTTCTCATCGCATTCCCGCTGTTGCGCACCAAGGGCGTCTATCTGGTTCTGGCGACATTCGCCTTTGCCGAAGTGGTCGGCGGGGTGATTCTCAATTCGAATGTGCTTGGCGGCCCCATGGGGCTGTCGGTTCCCGCATTCGTCGAATATCAGGTGCCGGTCGTCAGCGCGTTCGTCGTGACGATTTTCATCTTCTACCTCATGGCGACCCGCTTCGGTCTTGTCATGCGCGCCGCCCACGACGACGAGGTGGTGACCGACCTGATGGGCGTGAACGTGCGCGGCATCCGCGTCGCGGCCTTTACCATCGGCGGTGCGCTCGCAGGCCTTGCCGGCGCGCTCTATGCCCATTCTTTCAGCTTCGTCGAAATCCAGGGTTTTAACGCATCGCTCTCCATCTACGTGCTGCTCTACGTCCTGCTGGGCGGCACGCAGACGGCGTGGGGACCGCTCGCGGGCGCCATCTTTTTCACCATGCTTCCCGAGGCGCTGCGCGTCGTCCTGCCGGCGCTGAAGGGATGGATGGGTTTGGCGATGGGCTTCCAAGGCGCCAAGACCGCGCCGGATGAAAGCTGGCGCTTCGTCATCCTCGGCGTGCTCACAGTGCTGATGATGATGTTCCGTTCGGAAGGCCTCATCACCCGCCTCATGATTGAAAAACTGCGCTTCCGCCGCCGCGCCGTTCGTCTCGCCCGCGCGGACGCGCCCGCATGACCGCGCAAACGCCGCTCCTCTCTCTGCGCAACATATCGAAACGCTTCGGCGGCCTTGCGGTGATCTCCGACGTCAGCTTCGACGTGCCGGCCGGCGCCCGCATGGCCCTGATCGGCCCCAACGGCGCCGGCAAAACCACGATCTTCAATCTGGTCTCCGGTTTCTACCAGCCGGACGAAGGCGACATCGTACTGGATGGTCGCCGCATCCAGATGGTCGCCTCGCGCCGCCGCATCGGCCTTGGCATCGCGCGCAGCTTCCAGAACATCCGGCTGATGCCGCATCTCTCGGTGACCGAGAACATCATGCTGGGCCAGCAGGCGCGCGCTGGCAGCGTTATCGAATTGCTGAAACCCTTGTCGTTTTTCGGCCGCTCACATTGGCGCGACGAAGCCGAGGCCCTGCTCAAGGACATGGGCCTGCATACCTATCCCGGCGAGATCGTGGCAAACCTGCCCTACGGCATTCGAAAGAAAATCGAAGTCGTGCGCGCATTAGTGGCCCGACCGAAACTGCTCTTGCTGGACGAACCGGCCGCAGGCCTGAACGCGGCCGAAACCGAAAGCCTCACCAGTTTCCTGAAGCGTATTTCGGACACCGGCGTCACCTTGCTCGTCGTCGAACACGACATGGGCCTGGTGCGGCGGCTGTGCGATCACGTCGTCGTGCTGAACTTCGGCCGCAAAATCTATGACGGCCCCACCACAGACGTTCAGAACGATCCTCTGGTTCTGGAGGCTTATCTCGGTCCGCGCGACTCGGCGCCCGTGACGGCGGAGGGCTGCCATGCTGCTTGAGGTTAAGGGACTTCACGTGCACTACGGACGCACGCATGCGGTCAAGGCCGTTGATCTCCATGTCGCTGAAGGCGAGATCGTCACCGTGCTCGGCGCCAACGGTGCCGGCAAGACGTCATTGTTGCGCGCGCTTCACGGCGCGGTGAAGCCGGCCGGCGGCTCGATCAGATTTTCCGGCGATGATCTCACCGCACAGTCACCGGCAGAGCGCGTGGCGCGCGGCATGATGCTGGTGCCAGAAGGCCGGCAGATATTCGTCAGCATGACGGTGCATGAAAACCTGCTGATGGGGGCCTATCTGCGCCACGACGGTGGTTGGGCGCGCGATCTCAAGAACGTCTACGACCGCTTTCCGAATCTTGCCGAACGCCGCGACATGCAGGCCAGCGTGCTGTCCGGCGGCGAGCAGCAGATGCTGGCCATCGGCCGCGCCCTGGTGAGCAGGCCGCGGCTGATCATGCTGGATGAGCCTTCGCTCGGCCTCTCGCCGCTCTTCGTCAACAACCTCTTCAATTTGATCAAGGAACTGAACCGCGACGGCATCAGCATCCTGCTCGTCGAACAGAATACGGCTATGGCGCTTGAAACGGCGAGCCGCGGCTATGTGCTTGAACTCGGCTCCGTCGTCCTCGAAGGCAGCGCTGATGCGCTGGCCGGAGATGCGGCGCTTGCCGAAGCTTATCTCGGCGGTCATTCCACCAATCCTGCCGCCAATCCGGAACCCGACGCTGCGTAAAGCCGCACTGCTCGTGCAAATGTCTACATAGGAGAGTGCAATGAAATTCAACGCAAAGTATCTCGCTGCAGCAGTCCTGACTTTCAACCTCGCAAACCCGGCCTTCGCGCAAACGATCAAGATCGGCAATATTGTCGCCACGGCAGGCCCACTGAAGGGCGTGGCGGAACCGGCCGTTGTCGCGGCCGACATCGCGCTTGCGGAAATCAACGCCACCGGCGGCATCAACGGCAAGAAGGTCGAATTCGTCCGCTTCGAAACCGGCTCCGATCCGAAGCAGGCTTCGGTCGGCGCGCGCAAACTGGCGCAGGACGATGGCGTCATGGCCATTCTCGGGCCATTCTCTTCCGGCGAATCCGCCGTCGCCTTCAACGATGCCGAGAGACTGAAGGTCTTGATGATGCCGAATTCGGCATCGACGCCCGGCCTGACCGATGGCAAGACCTACGGTTGGCGCCTGTCGGAAGATGAGGAAAAGCAGTTCGGGCGCCTGCTGCGCTCGATCAAGGCGAAAGGCGTGAAGGCTGCGACGGCGGAGATCGTCTACATCTCCGAAGAAGTGGTCTCGAATTCCGCCGGCACCAAACTCTATCCGAAGCTGCTGGACGAAAACGGCATCAAGCATGGCGCGCCGATCGCGGTGCAATACAAGAGCTTCGACATGTCGGCGCAGGCGGCACAGATCCTGCAGTCGAACCCCGACCTCGTCGCCATCGCAGCCCTGCCTGACTCGGCGTCCAAGGTCATCAAGGAGTTACGCCGCCAGGGCTACAAGGGCCGCATCATCGGATCGCAAATCTTCTCCGATCCGAACGTCGTAAAGCTGTTCGGACCCGAAGGCGAAGGTACCATCATGGTCGCCGGCTTCTGGCGCGGTTTCAACGCCCGTGCCCAGGCCTTCAACGACAAGTTCGTCGCCGAAGCGGCAAAACGCGGCATCGAGAAAGCCGGCGCGCATCACTCCGATGCGCAGACCTACGACACCCTCTTTCTGATGAAGCAGATCATGGAGAAGGCCGGCGTCACCGGCGATCCGGCCAAACTGGAACAGGAACGCGCCGCCGTCGTCGCGGGCATGAAGGGCGTTAACTTCTCTGGCATCCTCGGCGACAATATCTGCTTCGCCGGCAATGATGCCGAACTGCCCGGCTACATCATCGAGATCAAGAACGGCCAATGGACCAAATTCGATGAAGCGCCGGCCGACAAATGCAACTAGAATAATTGTCGATCAATCCTAAATCGGCCGGGCGCTCGGCGCCCGGCCTCAGAGAGCACAGAAAGAGCATGGCAGATAAAAGCATCCGGCAGGCGGTCGCCAACGGCGACTTCATTCTTGCACCCGGCGTCTTCGATCTCATCTCGGCGCTGATTGCCGATCGCATGAATTTCAAGGCGCTTTACGTGACGGGCTACGGCACCGTGGCGTCCTATCTCGGCATTCCAGATGCCGGCATTGCCACATACCGCGACATGATCGAACGGATCGCGCAAATTGTGAAGCGCACCAAGACACCGGTGATCGCCGATGCCGACACTGGCTACGGCGGCCTGCTCAACGTCCGCTACACGGTGCAGGGCTATGAGGACGCCGGCGTCTCGGCCATCCAGATCGAAGATCAGGAGTTTCCCAAGAAATGCGGCCACACGCCCTACCGGCGCGTGGTTCCACTCGAAGACATGGTGCGCAAGATAGAGGTCGCCGTCGACAGCCGGAAGAGCGATGATTTTCTCATCATCGCGCGTACGGATTCACGCACCAGCCTTGGCCTCGATGAAGCGATCAAACGCGGCAAAGCCTACCGCAAGGCCGGCGCCGACGTGGTCTTTATTGAATCGCCCGAGAGCGAAGCCGAAATGCAACAGATCGCGCAGGAGATCGACGCGCCGCTGTTCGCCAACATGGTCAACGGCGGCCGCACGCCGCTGCTCTCGGCGGACAAGCTGAAGGAACTCGGTTACGCAATCGCCATTCATCCCGCGGTCGGATTCTTGGCCGTCGGCGCGGCGTTAACGAGCGCCTATGGCGATCTCCTGAAGAATGGAGAGACATCGCCCGACATCGACCTCTATTCGTTTGCGGAATTCAACAAGCTTCTCGGCTTCGAAGATGTGTGGGAGTTCGAGCAACGCTTCGCGCAGGTCTGAGCCGTGACAAAGAACGCCGACGCTCCACGCACGCTCTACGACAAGCTGTGGACCAGCCATGTCGTACGAGACTATGACGATGGAACGTCGCTGATCTATGTCGATCGTCATCTCCTGCACGAGGTGACGACGCCGCAATCCTTTGTCGCGCTCGACAACGGAAAGCGCACAATCCATCGGCCAGCGTCCAACCTAGCCGTGCCCGATCATGCAGTGCCGACTGAGCACCGCGACCAGCCGATCGCCGATCCGCTGGCGCGCGCCCAGACGGAGCGGCTCACCAGCAATACAAGCCGCTACGGAATAAAACTGATCGATCTGCACGATCCCCGCCAGGGCATCGTGCATATTGTCGGCCCCGAACAGGGCTTCACCCTACCGGGCATCACGCTCGTCTGCGGCGACAGCCACACTGCGACGCACGGTGCCTTCGGTGCACTCGCTGTCGGCGTCGGCGCCAGCGAATGCGCGATCGTGATGGCGACGCAGTGCATCCGCCAAATCCGGTCGCGGACCATGCGTATCGACATCAGCGGCAAGCCCAGTCAATTTGTCGGCGCCAAGGACATTGCGCTGGCGATCATCGCCAGGATCGGTGCGAATGGGGCGACAGGTTGCGCGGTCGAATATGCCGGGCCCGTCGTCGAGGCCATGGACATGGCTGCCCGCATGACCTTGTGCAACATGTCGATCGAATGCGGCGCCCGCGCCGGTTTTATCGCGCCGGACGAAACCACCATCGCCTATCTCAAGGGCCGTCCGATGGCGCCGAAAGGCGATAGCTGGAACACCGCGGTCGCCTACTGGCGCACGCTCGCCAGCGATCGGGGTGCAACCTATGACCGCGTCGAGACGATCGATATCACCGATCTCGCGCCCGTCGTCACCTGGGGCACCAGTCCTGAAGATGCACTGCCAGTGACAGGCCGCACGCCCGATCCCGCACGCGAGCAGAGCCCGGCCAGAAGCGCCCGCCAGAAGCGCGCGTTGGACTATATGGGCTTGATGCCCGACACGGCGCTGGCCGGAATCCGCATTGACACGGCCTTCATCGGCTCCTGCACCAACGGCCGCATCGAAGATCTGCGCGCCGCGGCAGCCGTCGTTCACGGCCGCACCGTTGCTTCGCATGTACGCGCTCTGGTCGTGCCCGGCTCGGGCTTGGTGAAACGTCAAGCCGAAGCGGAAGGCCTGGCCGACATCTTCCGCAATGCCGGCTTCGAATGGCGCGACGCCGGCTGCTCCATGTGCGTCGCCATGAACCCGGACCGCTTGGCGCCCGGCGAACGCTGCGCCTCCACATCCAACCGCAATTTCGAAGGCCGGCAGGGACCTGGCGGCCGCACCCATCTGATGAGCCCGGCGATGGTCGCTGCCGCGGCGGTCAGCGGCTGCATCGTCGACGTGCGCACCATGGAGCCTGTATGATGCAGCCATTGACCCGCATCTCGTCTCGCGCTGTCCATCTGCCCGAACCGAACATCGACACCGACGCCCTATTTCCGGCGCGCTATCTGCTGCTAATGGAGCGCAAGGGACTGGGAGAATACCTCTTCCGTGACCGGCGTTTCCGCGCCGACGGAACACCGATCCCAGGATTTCCGCTCGATGCAGCAGATGCGCAGGGCGCCCAGATCATCATTGGAGGCCCTAGCTTCGGCTGCGGCTCGAGCCGCGAACAGGCGGTCTGGGCGCTTTACGAATATGGCATCCGCTGCGTGCTTGCTCCCGATTTCGGCGATATCTTCGCCAACAATTGCGCCAAGAACGGCTTGCTTGCGTCGAGAATGCCCGCGAGCATGATCGAAGCGCTCGGCGCCCAGGCACAGGCCGGCGCGATATTCGACATCGACCTTGACGCCCGCGAGATCCGCGCCGGCGATATCACGACGCCTCTCAACGTCTCCGACAACGTCCGCTCGGCGCTGCTCAACGGATGGGACGACACCGACATCATCCTCACTGAGGACGGCGCGCGCATCGCGGCGTTCGAGCTGGAACACAAGAAGCAGCAGCCTTGGCTGTTCGAACAGACAAACTAAGGAGACCATCATGAGCAAGGATTCCCAAGGCTGGCGCAAGAAGTTCGGAGTCATCGGACCATCGACGAATACGATCGTGCAGCCTGATTTCGACGACATGCGGCCTTACGGCGTCACCAATCACTACCGCGGCATCTTCACACCGGATGCGAACGCGGTGAGCAACGAGAGCTTCCGCGCCGGTGCCGAAACCATTGCCGGCAATACGCTGGACGCCGTGACCAATGTCATGACGTGTTCGCCCGACTATCTCGTCTTGGGCATGTCGGCCGTGACATTCTTTGACGGCGGCACCGGCGCCACTCGCTTCCAGAAGCAGGTGGAGGACCATTCCGGCCTGAAGATCAGCCTCGGCAGCCACGCCTGCACGGCCGCGCTCAATGCGTACGGCGGCATCAAGCGCATCGCGGTGCTCTCGCCCTACTGGCCGGTCATGAACACCGAAGTGGCGCGCTATTTCGGCGACATGGGCTTCTCCACAGTGCGCGATATTCCACTGCAATGTCCGTCCTGGACAAAAATTGCCCACATCAGCACACCGGAATTGCGAGACGCTCTCCGCAAGCTCGATGGCGACGATGTTGACGCCATCGTGCAGGTCGGCACCAACCTGTCCATGGTTCGCCTTGCCGCGGCAGCCGAGCTCTGGCTCGGCAAACCTGTGATTGCCATCAACACTGCCACCTACTGGCACGCGCTACGCGCCAACGGTATTCAGGACAAGGTGCAGGGCTTTGGCCGCTTGCTCGAAGAGTTCTAAGCGCTGACAATAAATACCGGCATGAACATCAAGTGTTCCAACAGACGAGGATTGAACACCGCAAATTGTCATGGCATAATTTTCGCTTGCAAGGGGCATTGCAACGACAAAGCAACATGTCTGATGCGGATTGGCGCATCAGGCATTGCTTCGGATTGAGCAACCTGAAAGGTCTGCAATGCCATTCAATAAATCATCGATCGCATTAATCTTCGCCGCCGCCGCAAGCACCGTGAATGCACAGCCGATGCCGGTCTGGCAGAACGGCCTCGTGCAGCCCAATGGCGACGCCGGCATGCTTTTCATGGGCGAAAAGGGCGGATTCGGTAAAGCCTTCGGGCTCGATATCAAAACCGTCAGCCTGCGCGGCGATCCGCTGTTGCTCAAAGCGCTTATTTCCGGACAGATCGAAAGCTATATCGGCGGGCCTGCGAGCCCGCTGGTTGCCGCGAGCAAAGGCGGTGACATCAAGATCGTCGGCTGCGGCTGGATTAAGCAGAGCTATGTCCTGTGGGGCAATTCGTCGATCCAGACCATGGCTGATCTGCGCGGCAAGACGCTCGGCATCTCCACCCCCGGCTCAGCGCCCGATATTTTCATCCGCGCAGCACTGCGTGGCAACAACATCAATCCTGAGGATGTCAATTTCGCAGCCGCAGGCATGCCATCAGACTGGCTCAAGTCCATGGCCGCCGGTGTCATCCAGGGCTCCGCAACGCCTGACGAATATGAAATCCGCGGCAAGCAGATGGGCCTCAAGGTCCTGACCACTTCGGAGAAGGCAACGCCGCTATCGATGCAGCGTTGCTACTTTGTGCGCAACGAAACATTGCGCGATCAACCGGACAGGCTCGTGAAGTTCCTGGCCGCCGAGATGGCAGCCTATCAGTTCAGCCTGGCCAATCGCGAGCCAACCATCAAGCTCACGCGCCAGATTCTCGACGTCGACGACAAGCAGCCGGAAGCGACCGCAAGCTATGACAGCATCGTTGCGCGCAACGTCATCGATCTCAGCTTCGAGCCACCGATGGATAAGCTGCGCTGGTTGCGCGATGTCCTCGCCGAGAACGGCCAGTTGGATGCCAAATGGGATCCGGAGAAGATGATCGAGCGTGGCCCGCTGGCAAAGGCGCGCGCGCTCTTCGCCGCCGAGGGTAAAAAGGCCGCAGCCGGCGCGCCCGCGGCACTTGCCGCCAAATGAGCAAAGGTGCAGAAGCACCTACAGTTTAAAGGAGCATCCAATAATGGAATTCGGCATTTTCTCGAACGGTTTTCGCCCGCACAGCAGTCCAGCCGACAACTATAATGAAGACATTCGCGAAATCGTTCACGCCGATGAACTCGGCTTCCGCGACGCCTACATCAGCGAGCACCATGGCGAAAAGCCATATATCCGCGCCGTCGATACCATTCCGATGCCCGAGATGATGATGTGCAAGGCGGCGGCGCTGACCAAGCGCATCCGCATGGGCGCCGCGGTGAAACTGATCCACCTGCATCACCCGGTCGATGTCGCCATCGAGGCGGCAATCGCCGATCATATGCTGGGACCGGGCCGTTATATTTTCGGCTTCGGCACGGGCTTCGCCTCGCCGTTGTTTTCAGAAGAACGCGGATTGAGTTTCGAGGACCGCGGCGAGCGGCAGGCAGAATCGCTTGAGGCCATCATCAAGTGCTGGAACAGCGACGAGCCGTTCGACCTCAATGGCCGCTACTGGCAGGGAAAGGGCATCATCGCTCTGCCCAAGCCGCACGACCCGGCGAAGATGCTGATGGCAACGGCCACCAGTTCCGAGCCTATGCAGGCGATCGCGGCGCAACGGGGCTATATCGAGCTCTCCGCCTTCATCGAACCTGCCGCGCGCATCCGCGCCAAGACCGAACGCTATATTAAGTTCGCCACCGCGGCAGGCCACGCTCCGTCAGTCGACAACATCACCGTGAGCCGTCTTGTCTATATCGCCGATTCACGCAAACAGGCGATCGAGGATCTGCGCGCTGCCGTCGCCTATGAGGTCAGCATACAGGCGCAGCGCGGCTTCCTGTCGATGCTGAAACGCAACTATGGAATCGAGGTGCCGAACGACGAACGGGCCATCGATTTCCTGGCTGATGCCGGCCTGTATATCGTCGGCACTGCCGACGATGTGACCGAGCAGTTGACAGCTTTCTACAACGCGACCGGCGGCTTCGGAACCCTCTTGATCGTTGCCGGCAAGGCCTGGGCGACCCGTGCCAAGCGTGAACACTCGATGCAGCGGTTCATGAGCGAGGTGGCGCCGAAACTGCGCAAGCTGTCGCCCGCTTTGCTCGGCGAGACTGTGACTGCTTAAGGCGACAGGCGAACGCTCAAGCTTTACTATACGATACAAACTATCGATCCCGCCGGCCGGCGGGATCGACGTCATGCCTGTCGACCGGGACGCCCATTTGAGATAATGACCTTCGAGATCACATCGATTTCAACGATGAAGAGTTCTCGGTAATCAAATGATGGCAAAAGCTGCCCAAAAGGCTGCAGGATCTCGAAACCGTCCTGGGCGTATCCCGACTAAAAAAATCTCTTCCGAGAAATATCCGCAATCTCTCCGCGATGCGGCTTACACAGCAATCAGACACCGCATCATAACATGCGCGTTCAAGCCGGGTGAGTTTATCAATGAAGCCCAGGTGTCGGCGATGCTGGGCATCGGCCGCACGCCAGTACATCAGGCGATCGATCGCCTGATGCTGGAAGACATGGTGATCGTCCTTCCTCGAAAAGGCGTTTGCGTGAAGGCGGTCAGCCTTGACGAGATCATGGAAATTATCGACATCAGGCTGCTGAATGAAGTCTATTGCGCGCGCCTGGCGGCGCAGCGGGCGTCCCGCGATGAGGTCGCTCACCTCTCCGATGTCCTGGCACGAGCGCATCAATGGATCGAGGCGCGAAGCACCGAGAATCTAATGCTTCTGGATGGCGAGTTCCATTCGGTGCTGGCAAAGGCATCCAGAAATGCCGTCCTTGCAGACATATTATTGAAGCTTCACGATCGGTCGTTGCGGTTCTGGTTTCTGTCTCTCGACCAGCCCGGCCACCACGAAGCTGTGCAAAGACAGCATCAGGCGATCCTGGACGCGATCAAGAACGAGGATCCTCAGGCCGCCGAGGATGCCATGCGCCACCATATCGAGGAGTTTCGGCGCAATATCATTGAAAAGCTGTCCGGGATGAACGAAGCATCGCCGAAGAGATAACTGCGGCGGCACTTAGTCCGCTGGTCCCTTGATCGCGGCGGCACGTCTTTGCATGGTGATCATCGACGATCGCATAAGAAAGTCGTGCGCCTTGACCGGATCTGCCGCGGTCTCCGACAGTTCGGCAAAATTCCGTTCGCGCGCGTCATGATCTTTCGTTTCGAGCCGCTTCTTGTTGGCAATCGTCTGCGCCTGAACGAATTCAATCGAAACAGTTCTGCGCTGCTGCGAATACAAATCGAGAGCTGCATCCGGCGCGCCGTTCAGCATGACTTGCGACAGTTTCTCGCAGAGATTGGCCGCGTCCTGCAGCCCGCCGTTAAGCCCCATCCCGCCAATCGAATTATTCACGTGCGCCGCATCCCCCGCCAGCATGACCCGGCCTTTTCGGAAGGTCGAAGCGACACGCTGATGCGTCGAATACAGATTGCGATGCACGATCTCGTAAGGCCGCGATTGCGGAAA
>JAQGJO010000363.1 GCA_028290595.1 Hyphomicrobiales bacterium
CCCGTCAGAATGCGTCCCATGAAGGGCGGGGCGCCGAAGGCGACGGGGCCGGTCGCAGCACCGCCGTCGGCGGCGATCTCCTCCGGCAAGGCAGCGATCCGGCGCAGGATATCTACGGCTTTGGCGCGGAACGCGACGCCAGCCTGGGTCAGCGCCAGCCCGCGGCCGGTCCGGCGAAACAACGAAGCGCCAAGTTCGCCCTCCAGAAGCGCGATCTGGCGGCTCAGGGCCGGTTGGCTCAGCCCGAGTTTTTCGGCCGCGCGCGAGACGCTGGCAGTCTCGGCGACCTGCAGGAAATAGCGCCATCGGTTCAGGCTGGTCACAGGCCGTGCGCCTCTGTCTATCTTCGCTTGATATATCGAAATATCTATATCAGACGTAGCCATACGGTCTATTGCCTTATGTCAGAACGGCGCGGCACTCTTGCTTGATGAAGGGCGCTTCGCGCGCCCGCCTTTGGGGAGGGCGCAATGTTGAAAGTTGCGGCAATCGGACTATGTGCATCGTTCGCTATGCAGGCGGCCGCCATGCATTCAGCCCAGGCGCAAACCAGGATCGCGATCGGCACACCACCGATCGCCGAGGTCGAAGCCACGTTCGTCGCGCAGGATCTGGGGTATTTCGAACGCAATGGACTTGTCGTCGATCTGCTGCCGACCGGCACCAATCCCGGCCTCGTCGCTGCTGTCGTGTCAGGTTCTCATCAGATCGTCTCCGTCTCGCCGACTGTTCTCCTGCAGGCGATAGACAGCGGGCTTGATCTCGTTGCCGTCGCCCATTGCGGCGTCACTTCGAAGCGCACGGCAAAGAACATGGGCCTTGCGGTGCATGAGGGCGTCGCTATCGCCAATCCGCGGGAACTGGCCGGCAAGAAGATCGGCGTTCCCGGCATCGGCGGCACGCTCGATGTGATCTTCCGGCAATGGCTGAAACAGCGCGATGTCGACATGAAAGCGGTGACGTTCATTGAAGTCGCCATTCCCAGCACGGCCGACGTGCTGCGCAGCCGCAACATCGAGGGCATTATCGCCGGCCAACCGTCGCTTGGCCGCGCGATTGCCGCTTCGAACGGGCGCATCGCTTTTCATTTCATGGAGGAAATGCCGGAGAACCTGCCTTTCACCGGCTTCGTCGCCACGCGCGCCTGGGCCGCCAAAAATCCGGAGACGATCGCAAAGTTTCGCAAGGCGATGGCGGAGGCCGCCGCCTTCGTGAAAGGCAATGAAGACAAGACCCGCGAACTCGTGTCGAAATATACCAAGCTGCCGATGGAACTGCTGCGCACGATCGAATTGCCGGAATGCAATCCGACGCCCAGCGTCGCGCAATTTGCTTTTTTCGATCAGGCGATGCGCGACCAGGGCTTGCTGCAGAACAAGATCGACCTCGCCGGCGTCATCGCGCCTTAGCGCCGCATTGCGTAAACAAACTATCGAGACCAGCGGGAACACTCCATGCAAATCACAGGCGCCGAAGCGATCGTCCGCGCATTGGCCGTCGAGCAGGTTCCGTTCGTGTTCGGCATTGTCGGCGGCAAGCTCGCGCCGCTGCTGCACGCCATAGCGCATGAGCCGTCGATCCGCTTCGTCGGCGCTCGCCATGAAGCAGCGGGCGTGTTGATGGCTGGCGCCGTCGCTGCCGCAAGCGAGCGCATCGCCGTTGCCATAGCCGAGATGGGTCCCGGCTCGTGCAATGCGATCGGCGGGCTCGGCACGGCCTATGCCAACAATCTGCCGTTGTTGCTGATCACCTCCAACAATCATCATGCGGCGTCCTATCCCGGCCGTGGCATGTTCATGGAACTCGACACGTTGTCGCTGATGCGGCCGCTAACCAAGTGGAACGCCGTTGTGCACGATGGCCGCCGAATTCCTGAACTGCTGCGAACGGCGTTTCGGCAGGCCTTGTCGGGCCGCCGCGGCCCGGTCCATCTCGATGTTCCGCAGGAAATCCTTGCAGCCCAGTGGGATTATCCCGACGATAGTTTCGAGCTTGCGCCCGCTGCGTATCGTGCTGATCTATCGCCACGTCCGGCCCGCGACGCTATCGCCCAAGCGGCCGTCATGCTGGCGCATGCCAAGAGACCGCTTCTGCTTGCCGGCGGCGGAGTCGTTGCGTCTGGCGCCAGCCACGCCTTCCGTGCGCTGGCGCAGCGGCTCGGCGCGCCAGCGGCTGCGACGCAGATGGGCATTGGCGTCATCGCTTCGGATGCCGAAAACTTTATCGGCCATGGCGGCATCATCGGCGGCACGGCGCTGTCGCGCGCCTTGCGCGAAGCCGATGTTATTCTTGCCGTCGGCTGCCGGTTCTCGTCGTGGATGTGGGATGAGACAGGCCCACTGACAGGCCGCGGCGCCGGCCTTATCAATGTGAACATCGATCCCGCAGGCCTCGGTCTCACACCACATGCGCTGGGCATGTGGTCGGACGCCGGCACAGCGCTCGAAGATCTTGCCGTTGCACTCGACGGCCATCGGCCGGGGCAGGCGCAACGCCAGTGGCTTGCCGATATGCGCGCGGAATATGCTGGCTATAGCGAGCGTCTCGTTGCTCTGACTCAGGATCGCGGCGACATCATGCATCCCGCAGCTCTGGCGCAGGAGATCGCGGCTTTCCTGCCAGGCGATGCGCTGGCGGTCTACGACGGCGGACATACGACGTTCTGGAGCAATGATTTCACGCCGGCCAAAGCGCCACGGACCCGCTTTCATGAGCCTGGCATGTCGCAGCTCGGCTTCGGTCTGCCCTTCGCCAATGCCATCAAGCTTCTGCACCCCGGTCAGCCGGTGTTCAACATCACTGGCGATGGGTCGTTCGGATTCACCATCCAAGAGCTCGACACCGCCCGCCGTCACGGCCTCGCCGTCATCAATGTGATCCACAACAATTCATCCTGGGGCATCATCAAACTCGGCCAGCAGAAGGCACTTGGCTTCAATCTGGGCGCCGATCTTGCCGGCACGGATTATGCGGCGGTAGCGCGCGGCTTCGGCTGTTTCGGCGAGAGCGTCGAGCGGGTAGAGCAGGTGCGGCCGGCGCTCGAGCGGGCCATGGCGTCGGGCCTGCCGGCGGTGATCGATTGCCGGGTGCGGTTCGAGCCGCATCCCTGCATGCCCGCTTTCGGCATGATGAATCAGTACGGATTTCCCGCCGTGACGGCCAAATCGGCCGCGCGGGCGCCTGCTTAATTCGAGCTGGAACTGAAGTTCCGGTAGAAACGCGGTTCAGGCCGCACCGCGCTTGCATTTTGCCGGCGCTTCGGGTACCAGCCCGGTCTATTCCACAGGCGGATGTTATGCGCTCCTGATCCAAGGTGCGCTCCGGTGGCTGGGTCAACCGACCCGGCCCACAGTCCGCCGAGGTCTAACCGGAGAACAGAACTAATGGCATTGCCCGATTTTTCCATGCGTCAGCTCCTCGAAGCTGGTGCGCATTTCGGCCATCAATCGCACCGCTGGAACCCGAAAATGGGTCCCTATATTTTCGGTGCCCGCAACAACATCCATATCATCGATCTGGCGCAGACGGTTCCCTTGCTGCATCAGGCGCTTAAGGCGGTTTCCGACACCGTCGCCAAGGGCGGCCGCGTGCTGTTCGTCGGCACCAAGCGCCAGGCGTCCGAAGAGATCGCCGACGCTGCCAAGCGCTCGGCCCAGTATTATGTCAATTCCCGCTGGCTCGGCGGCATGCTGACCAACTGGAAGACGATTTCCGGCTCGATCCAGCGCCTGCGCAAGGTCGATGAAGAGCTGAACGCCGGCGCCAGCGGCCTGACCAAGAAGGAGCGTCTGATGCTGTCGCGCGAGCGCGACAAGCTGGAAAAGGCGCTCGGCGGCATCAAGGACATGGGCGGCACGCCCGACATGATCTTCGTCATCGACACCAACAAGGAACAGCTCGCAATCAAGGAAGCCAACCGCCTTGGCATTCCGGTTGCTGCCATCCTCGACACCAATTGCGATCCTGCAGGCATCACATTCCCGGTTCCGGGCAATGACGATGCCGGCCGCGCCATCGCGCTGTATTGCGACCTGATCGCCCGCGCCGCCATCGACGGCATTTCGCGCGGCCAGGGCTCTTCCGGTGTCGATATCGGCGCCTTCGAGGCCCCGGTCGAGGAAGAGCTTCCGGCACCTACGGTGTTGGAAACGACGACGATGGACGACGTCCCCGAGGTTCCCGCCGATGTCTTCGAACTGCTTGCCGCCCCGCGCGGCGCGCCGGACGATCTGGCCAAGCTGCACGGAGCAGGCCCGCAGATGGTCAAGAAGCTCAACGACGCCGGCATCTTCCATTATTGGCAGATCGGCGCGATGACCGACGAGGACGTTGCCAAGCTCGACGCCGATCTCAAGCTCAACGGCCGCATCACCCGCGACAAGTGGATCGATCAGGCCCGCTCGCTCGTCGCCGGCTGAATAGCCTTCGACGCCGCGCAGGATCGCCGGACGCGTTTCGTCTCCGGCGTCCCAGCGCAGATGACATGACAAGTTAAATTTAATTTTCGCACGATTTGACTTTCGCCTCAGCCCTCACGCGCTGAGGCGAAAGCGTTCTGACCGAACGGGGAATTCCAATGGCAGATATTACCGCAGCGATGGTGAAAGACCTGCGCGAGAAGACCGGCGCAGGCATGATGGACTGTAAGAACGCGCTCAAAGAGACGGGCGGCGATATCGAGGCCGCCATCGACTGGCTGCGCAAGAAGGGCTTGTCGAAAGCCGCCAAGGCTTCCGGCCGCATTGCCGCTGAAGGTCTGGTGTCCGTCGCCGTCCACGGACACAACGCCGTTGTTGTCGAAGTGAATTCCGAGACCGATTTCGTCGCCCGCAACGAAGAGTTTCAAGCGCTCGCCCGTTCGATCGCCCTGGTTGCGCTCGAAAAGGGCATTGTCGACGTCGAGAAGCTGCGCGACCAGCATTATCCCGGCGGCGGCACGGTGGCCGACGCCATCGCCAACGCCATCGCCACGATCGGCGAAAACATGACGCTCCGCCGCGCGCAGACGATTTCGGTCGCCCATGGCGCCATCGGCAGCTATGTCCACAACGCCATCGGCGATGGGCAGGGCAAGATCGGCGTCATCGTCGGCCTCGAATCGACCGGCGACACCGCGGCGCTGGCAGATCTCGGCCGCAAGCTGGCGATGCATGTGGCGGCGGCCTCGCCGATGGCGCTGGATGCGACCGGCCTTGATCCGGCGACCGTCGAGCGCGAGAAGAACGTGCTGCGCGAGAAGAACGCCGGCAAGCCCGCCAATGTGCTCGAGAAGATCGTCGAATCCGGCCTGAAGTCCTATTACAAGGAGGTCTGCCTGGTCGATCAGCCGTTCATCCACGATCCGTCCAAGACGGTCGCGCAGGTGGTCAACGAGGCTGCCAAGACCGCCGGTGCGCCGGTCGTCCTGAAGGGCTTTGCGCGCTATGCACTGGGCGAGGGGATCGAAAAGGGCGACGGGCCTGATTTTGCGGCGGAAGTCGCCAGCATGACAAAAGGCTGAGCTGAAGCGCCGGAAGCTCCGGCGCCCGCATGATCTGAATGCATGACTGGCGCGCGCGCTTCCGGAATTGCCGAAGCTGGCGCGCACGCGTAGAACGACTCATGTTTTGGGTGGCGGCGATCCGGTCAGACTCCGGCGCCGCCCGCATGTTTTCGAGACAGGTCATATGAGCGCGAATGCCGAAGTGCCGATCGGCGGCAATACCTCCGTCGCAAGACAATCTTCTGTCGCGAGAAGCCAACCTTCTGTTGCAGGAAGCGATATCGCCGCAGTTACCCAGGATGTCGCCGGGCCGGTCCACGCGATCCTCTGGATCATGTGCTTCGCGCATTTCCTCAATGATCTGCTGCAATCGCTGCTGTCGGCCGTCTTTCCGATGCTGAGAGACACCTACCATCTCGATTTCTCGCAAATCGGCTACATAGCCCTGGCGTTCCAGATCACCGCGTCGATCCTGCAACCTCTCGTTGGCATGTATACCGATAAGCGGCCGACGCCATGGGGTCTGGCCGCCGGCATGGGCGCGACCCTGGTCGGCCTGCTGTTCCTCGCTTATGCGGGCTCCTACTGGGGGCTCCTGCTCGCCGCCTCCATGGTCGGCATCGGCTCTTCGATTTTTCATCCCGAAGGTTCGAGAGTCGTGCGCATGGCCGCTGGCGGCCGCATGGGCACGGCCCAGTCGACATTCCAGGTTGGTGGCAATTTCGGCCAGGCGTCGGGGCCGCTGCTGGCTGCCTTCGTGCTCATTCCGCTGGGTCAGCGCGGTCTCGTCTGGTTCGCCCTTGTGGCGTTGCTGGCGATGGCGCTGCTCGTCTGGGTCGGCCGCTGGTATGCGGCAACCGTCGCCCAGGAGGCCCGCGCGCCGCGCCGCGCCGCCGTCGGGGGAGGGCATGGCCTGACCCGCAACCAGGTCGGCATAACCATCGGATTGCTGTTGCTGCTGATGTTCTCCAAGAGCTTCTACAGCGCCAGCCTGACCACGTTCTACACCTTCTATCTCATGGACAAGTTCCAGGTGCCGCTGCGCGACGCCCAGCTCTACCTGTTCCTGTTCATGGGCTCGGTGGCGGCCGGCGTCTATTTCGGCGGCCCCTTGGGCGACAAGTTCGGCCGCAAATACATCATCTGGTTCTCGATCCTGGGCGCACTGCCGTTCACCCTGATGCTGCCCTATGCCAACCTGTTCTGGGCCGCGATCCTGACGGTCGCCATTGGGTTCATTACGGCGTCGTCGATGTCGCAGATCGTCGTCTACGCGCTGGAGCTCGTGCCGGGCCGCACGGGCATGCTGTCGGGCCTGTTCCTCGGCTTTGCGTTCGGCATGTCGGGTGTCGCCGCCGCGGCGCTTGGCCATCTGGCGGACGTGACGAGCTTGGATTTCGTCTTCAAAATCTGCTCGTTCCTGCCGCTGATCGGCGTCGTCTGCTGGTTCCTGCCGAACATCGATAAGCAGCGTAAATAATGCAGCATAAGTAACGGGCGTCCGTAACCGGGCGCGCGGATCCCAAAAAGCAAACGGCCCCTTGAAAGGGGCCGTTTTATTTTGCCATTTATGATTCAGAAGGAAGCGGTTACGGGGCTTTCTTCAGGCGGACGATAACATCGACGCCAGCCACGACCATGCCTTCCGGCACGCCGGGCACTGTGAGCTGCGGCAGCATCGCCTCGGGAATATCGAACACTTCGTCCCGGTCTTCGACGTAGTAGTGATAGTGCGGGCCAGTCGTCGTGTCGTACCAGACCTTCGAGCCGAACAGCGCCACTTCGCGCAGCAGGCCACTTTCGGTAAACTGGCGCAGCGTGTTGTAGACGGTCGCCAGCGACATGTTCACGCGGGCGGTGCGGGCTTCCTCGTAAAGCTGTTCCGCGGTCAGATGACGGTCGCCCTTGCCGAACAGCAGCCAGCCGAGCGCCAGGCGCTGGCGGGTCGGCCGCAGACCGGCGCGGCGCAGCTTCTCGCCTACGATACGGGGAACACAACCGACCCCTCCCGGAGCAGGCCGCAAAGTCGTCGTCGACATTTTGTCGCTTTCTCGTTGTTGCATTGCTCGTCTAAGCCAAAGTTTAAGACCTACACTTATGCAATATTGTCAGACTTTTGTCACGTGAATTTGATCCAGGTCAAAAGAATCGACCGGAATCCGAATTTTCTAGCGCATAATAGCGGCTTCCGGGTCGGACTTCCGCTCCCGTGCGTCCGCGCACATCGGACCTTTGAGCGCTCCTCTAGTCTCCTTTCATCAACGGTCGAGAAACTTACCGGCCGGCAGCAAGAGGAGACAGGCATGAGCACGATTTCGAAGAAGACCCTCACCGCTTCCATCGGCGCCCTGGCGATTGCCGCCTCGTTCGCCGTCACCGCCACCCCGGCCGCCGCCGGCTGGCATGGCCATGGCTACGG
>JAQGJO010000425.1 GCA_028290595.1 Hyphomicrobiales bacterium
GTTGATGCGTGAATTTCCACCGCAGTGCCGTGTTGCCCTCTGCAATGCGACACAGCCGCGGCCTCTTTCAGGAGATAAAATGACGAAGCCTCACGTTGTCTGCCACATGGTTTCCTCGATCGACGGGAGCCTCTCGCCCAGCAAATGGACCGCCAGCCCGGACGGGTCTCGCGCCGACTGGTCGGCTAGCTATGAGGAGATCCACGACAAGCTGAAGGCCGACGCGTGGATCGTCGGACGCGTGACCATGGCCGAAATGGCGAAAGGCAAACCTCACCCTCCAACAGGGAATGTGACTGTCGAGCGGCCGCATCATTTCGCCGCAAGAGGCGCGCGCCCCTTCGCCGTGACGCTGGACAATTCCGGCAAGCTGCACTTCGACCGTCCCGACATCAACGGCGACCACGTCGTCGTGCTGCTCGGCTGCGCCGTCTCGGACGCCCATCTCGCAGAACTCGCAGGTGACGGCGTGTCCTACATCGTCTCGGAAAGCCAAGAGGTCGATCTCACGGCGGCACTGGACGAGCTCGGCCGTGAACTCGGCATCAAGCGGCTGGCGCTGGAAGGCGGCGGCGGCATCAACGGCTCGTTCTTCGCAGCCGGCCTGGTCGACGAATTCAGCGTGATCATCGCGCCTGCCCTGGACGCACGCTCCGGCAACAAGTCCATCGTTGACTTCGGCGACGTCGGGCTCGCCGGCAAGGCCGAACTTTCCCTGATATCCTGCGAGAAGCTTGAGCACGGCGCCGTTCACCTGCTCTATGCGGTGAAGCCAGGTCAATCGAAGCCGTAGGGAAAACATATACGCATCGGGGACGCAGCATGAGCACGGGTATATGAGTGTCTGACTACGTTTCTCTCTCACCTGGAGATAGGAACGACTGCTGGCACGATCAGCCACGCGCACAGCGCGCTGCCGATACCTGCGAGTCCAATGACCCATCCCATGGTCCAGGGCGTGCCGCCGGCGAAGGCGCCCACCATGGCGGACCCAGCGATGCCCGTTCCGTACTGCAGCGAACCAACCAGCGCCGACACGGCGCCGGCGCGCGTCGGAAAGCTCGCCAGCGCGCCGCCGATGGAATTGGCGACAATGAAGCCGGTCAGGCCGACGAAGACGAACAGCGGCACGGCAAGGCCCATCAAACCGCCCCAGCCCGTTGCGGCATCGACGGCAATCACGATGCCGGCCAGCGCTGCGGCGCCGGTGCCCGCCCGCAGCAGATTGACGCTACCGAGCCGCATCACCAGCCGCGCATTCACGATATTGGTCGCCATGATGCCGACGATGCCTGCGGCGAACAGCAGGCCATAGAACTGCGGCGGCACATGGTAGTAGCTGATATAGGCGAAGGGCGTGCCGGCGATGTAGGCGTATATGCCGCCGTAGAAGAACGCCCCTGCCCCCGCATAAGCCATCAGCCGCGGCTGCCGCAGGAGTACGGCATAATCTGCCAGCGCACGCACCAGCGGCTCGCGGTTGCGGCGCTCCGGCGGAAGCGTCTCGGGAAGCGCGAAGATGGCGACGAGCGTCAGCAGTCCTACCCCGACCAGCGTCCAGAAGATCGCCTGCCACGATGCGAAAACCAGAATCTGCCCGCCCACGATCGGTCCGATCAGTGGCGCGATCGCCATCACCGTCATCAGGGTCGAGAGCATCTGGGACGCACGGTCGCCCTCGTAGAGGTCCCGGACCATGGCCCGCGCCAGCACAACCCCGGCGCAGGCGCCGACGGCCTGCAGGACGCGCCAGCCGATCATCATCTCAGCGCTGGTCGACAGCGCGCAGCCGGCGGAGCCCAGCACGAACAGGACGAGGCCGATGACCACCGGAAGCCGGCGGCCGTAGCGGTCGCCGATCGGGCCCCACAGCAATTGTCCCAGGCTGAAGCCGATGAGGTAGCCGGAGATCGTCATCTCCATCGCGCCCGTATCGGAGCGCAGTGCGCCCGCCATCACCGGCATCGCAGGCAGATAGAGGTCGGTGGAGATCGACGCGAAACCCATCAATGCGCTCAGGATCGCAAGCACCCGGATGCCGTGACGCGCAGCCTCCGCACGCGCGGGCGCGTCGACTGCGGCAACCGCGACGGGCTCGGGTGCGTCGCCCGGCAAGATCTCGATCGCGTCTTGCGGGACCGCGGCGGCGGCCGCTGTCGCGCGATATGCATGCAACGTCATGAGGAGGTGTCCCGTATAGCCCGGGCGATTGCCCGTCCAGGTGTAGATCGTCTGCGCAACGGCCTGGCGGCATGGATGCCGCAAGGCCGTTTGCTTGCGTCAGCGGCCGGTGGTGGCCATGAGCTGCGGCGGATAGCGTTCGCCTTCGACTTTGATCGCCTTCGAAGCGTTCTCGATCTCCACGAGATCGGCCGGGGCCAGTTCGACATCGGCCGCACCGAGGTTTTCTTCCAGACGGTGCAGCTTGGTCGTGCCGGGAATCGGCACGATCCACGGCTTCTGCGCCAGCAACCACGCGATCGCGATCTGCGCCGCCGTCGCTTTCTTGCGCTCCGCGATCTGCTTCAGCAGGTCGACCAGCGCCTGGTTAGCCTCCATCGCCTCCGGGGTGAAGCGCGGCAGCATCGCCCGGAAGTCGTTCTTTTCGAGCTTGGTATCCTTGCTCATCGCGCCGGTGAGGAACCCCTTGCCGAGCGGGCTATAGGGTACGAAGCCGATGCCAAGCTCCTCGCAGGCCTGCAGGACGCCGTTGGTCTCAGGTCCTCGCGTCCATAGCGAGTACTCGTTCTGGATCGCCGTGATCGGCTGCACCGCGTGCGCACGGCGCAGGGTCGCCGCGCCGGGCTCCGACATGCCGAAATGCTTGACCTTGCCTTCGGCGATGAGATCCTTGACCGCGCCGGCGACGTCCTCGATCGGCACGTCCGGATCGACGCGGTGCTGATAAAACAGGTCGATGACGTCGGTCCGGAGGCTCTTCAGCGAGGCTTCCGCGACCTTGCGGATGTTCTCCGGGCGGCTGTCGAGGCCGGCCTGTTTGCCGTCCTCGAACTTGAAGCCGAACTTGGTGGCTATGACGACGTCGTTACGGAACGGCTCCAGAGCCTCACCCACCCATTGCTCGTTGGTGAATGGCCCATAGACCTGCGCGGTATCAAAGAATGTTACGCCGTGGTCGACGGCAGCCCGCATGAATTCGATGCCTTGCTGCTTGTCGAGGGCATG
>JAQGJO010000428.1 GCA_028290595.1 Hyphomicrobiales bacterium
ACAGCGGCGATACCAACAATGCGATGAGTACGTCGAGCGGCGTTGCCGTAACGGTCAACACCCGTCCTGATCCATCGCTGGATCCCAACGTGCGCGCCATCGTCAATGCCCAGGTGACCGCAGCGCAGCGTTTCGCCCAGGCGCAGATCGACAACATCACCGGCCGCCTCGACCGGTTGCATGACGATGAGGATCCCGATCCCGTGACCATGGGTCTCGGCTTCGGCGGTCCCGGCGATATTCCGCCCCGGACATCGGCATTTGAAGATCCGGCGCGCAGCGACGCCTACCGCGCCTTCGCCAACAACAGCAGTGCCCAGCGCGGCATCAACTCCGCGTTTCCGCAGCAGCCGCGATCGAGCGGCAAGAAGAGCGATGTTCCGTTCCACATCTGGATGGGCGGCTCGGTGAGCTTCGGCACGACGCAGCAGTTCGGCATCATCGACAACAAGTTCACGACGGCGGGCGTCACCGTCGGCGTCGACACCAAAGTGTTCGAAGGCCTCAAGGCGGGTGTCGCTGTGGGCTTCGGCACCGACCAGACCAAGATCGGCTGGGACGGTACCAAAACCCAGGCGCACAATACCAACATCGCCTTCTACGCCAGCTACAAGCTCATGCCCTCGACCTTCATCGATGTGATCGCGGGCTACGGTCGCGGCTCCATCGATTCGCTGCGCTCCGCCACCGCCGGCGGGGTCTTCGTGCAGGGCAACCGCAACGCCAATCAACTGTTCGGCTCGCTGGCGCTGGTGCGCGATGAGAGATGGGGCGCTTTGAAGCTGTCGCCTTATGTACGCCTCGACGCGGTTCGCATCGGGCTCGACCCCTACACCGAAGTCGGATCGCCGATCTGGGCCTTGAGCTTCCAGAGCCTGTCGACCCAGACGCTGAGCGGCGTCGTCGGTGTCCGCTCGGTCTATGATATTCCCATGACCTGGGGCACGCTGAGCCTGCTCGGAAGACTCGAGTACCGCGCTCGCTTCAGCGGTTCGTACAGCCAGAATCTAAGCTACGCCGATCTGATTGGCGGACAGGTCTACACGATCACCGACCAGGCGCTGTCGAACAACCAGTTGATGGCGGCGCTGGGACTGCGTGCGACGGCGGACAACATCAGCTTCGATCTCGAATATCAGCTCACGGCGGCCGACAAAACGAGGGCCAACACCTTCCGCGGCGCCGTCAGGCTCGGCTTCTGAGTTGCAACCGCATGCCGGCCGCTTCACGCGGCCGGCAATGATGCCCAGGTTCACCAGGGCAACACCGTTCCGTCCACTTCCAGGAACTGCCCGTTTTGGCTGGGGTCGAGCTGGGTAATGAGCCCGCGCAGGGCCTTCACGCTGTCTTCTGGCGACATGCTGGCAGCGGCGCCGCCCATCTTGGTCTTCACCCATCCCGGATTCATGACCACGCAGGTAAAGCCGAACGGGCCGAGATCGATGCTCAGGCACCGGTTGACCTGGTTCACCGCGCTCTTCGAGACGCGATAGGCGTAATAGCTGCTGCCGCTGCCGCCGGAATTCGAGCCGCCGCCGCCAGCGATCGAGCCAAGCCTGCTCGACAGCGTAATGACTTTCTTCTGCCCGCCTTTCTTGAGGTTCTCGACCAGGCTCTGGGTGACGAGCGCCGGCCCAACCGCATTGATGGCCAACGACGGCAGCCACGCCTCGAGCGTGAAAGCGCCCAGCTTGCAGGCTGCAGGATCATTCGATCTTACGCCGGCATTGTTGATGAGCAGATCGACGGGTGCGCCCTCCAGCGCCGCGACATAAGCCTGGATGGACCGGGTGTCCGTGACATCCATGTCGCTGCGGGTGGGCGCGATGACGGTCCAGCCGTCGGCGCCATATTGGCTTGCGAATTCCTGGCCGAGCCCGGTCCGGGCGCCGGTGATGAAGACTGTCGGCATGATGAGTGTCGCTATTTCGAGGAACGGCCGCTCCAGAAGCAGACGCGCTTCTCGATCGATTTCATCGCCACGTTCAGAATGATGCCCATGGACGAGAGCAGTACGAGAAGCGCGAACACGCTGGCCAGATCGAGCGAAAAGTTTGCCTGGAGAATGAGAACGCCGATGCCGACCCGTGCGCCGACGAATTCGCCGACGATCGCGCCGATGACGGCCAGAACGATCGCCGTGTTGAGCCCGGCGAATATATAGGGAAGCGCGCTCGGCAGTTGCACGAAGCGCAGCACCTGCTGATTGGTGCCGCACATGGCGCGCACCAGCGCCAGGCGATCGGAATCGGTGGCGCGCAGGCCCGCTACCGTATTGATGAGAACCGGAAACATGCAGGCCATCGCCACCATCAGTATCTTCGACTGGATGCCGAAGCCGAACCAGACAATCATCAGCGGCGCGATGGCGACCTTCGGCACCGTCTGTATGGCGACGACATAGGGATAGAGCACGCGGTCGAGAACGGGGATGGTGACCATGCCGACGCCGAGCAGGAGGCCGGCGATCGATCCGAGCGCGAAGCCGGACAGAACTTCGGCCATTGTTATGGCCAGATTATAGGGATAGACGCCCGATACCATGCCCTGCCACAAAGCGATTCCGATCGCCGATGGTGCGGGAAACAGATAGCCGGGAATCTCCAGCAGCGAGATGGCCGCTTCCCAGACAAGAACCAGAGCGAGAAAATATCCGAGCGCTTCGAGCGGGCCGCGAAATCTGCGCAAGAACACGCTCTCGGTCAGGGTCGCGCCTGTTCCAGGTTCAACGGACATGATTTTCTCGCTAACGATGGACATGCGTTCCTCACGATGCGCAGGCTTGATCGAGACTCTGTCTTATGTCCGCCGCCAACCGGCCGAGCTCCGGGCTCGCCATGTCGGTGAAATGCCGCGGCCGCGGAAAAGGATTCTCGAATGTTGCGATGACTCTGCCGGGCCTTGCCGACATGACGACGATCCGATCCGACAGAAATACCGCCTCGCTGATCGAATGCGTGATGAAGACGATGGTCTTGCCGCTTTCCATGCCAATGCGCTGCAGCTCGACCGCCATCTGCTCGCGATTCATCGCATCGAGCGCGGCAAACGGTTCGTCCATGATCAACAGCCGCGGATCGTGAACAAGTGCGCGCACAATTGCCGCACGTTGCTGCATGCCGCCCGACAGTTCGAACGGATAGCGGTTTTCGAAACCGCCGAGGCCGACCAGTTTCAGTAGATCCATGGCGCGCGCGGTGACGCTCTGGCGGTCGAGCTTCATCACGTCGATCGGCAGCAGCACATTGTCGAGAATGGTACGCCACGGCAGCAGCACCGGCGACTGGAAGACACAGCCGGCATATTTCGTTGGTCCGGTGATGCGGGTTCCGGATATGGCGATGTCGCCGCGCGTCGGTCGCTCAAGCCCCAGCACCAGTTTGAGCAGGCTGCTTTTGCCGCATCCGCTCGGGCCGACCACCGAAACGAATTCTCCCTCACGGATATTGAGGGAGACCCCGCGTAGCGCCTCCACTTCTCCCGAACTCGTCTTATAGATCAGCCCCAGGTTCGACGTGCTCAGCGTATCGGTGGCCGCGCTCGCCGCTGTAGCAACTGCCTGTCCGGCCGTCATTGCGCGAACGCCTTGATCGCCTGGTCGGCCAGCTTCAGGTCGACCTTGTTGCCCTCGGCGACCAGGACCGGATCATAGAACTGACTGAGCTTGGTGCCGGCCGGGATGCCGCCCTCGCCGCCGAAAATCTCGCTGATCGTCGCCCATTCCGTGTCGGTATAGGCGCCATAGGGCTGCGGATCATTGAGCTGCTGGAAGGTTTCCGCGGTGCGCTTGATCAGGTGAACATTGTCGCGCAAGGCCTTGTCCACATCGCCGGTCGGCGGGCCGTATTGTTTCCAATAGGCGCGCACCACCGCTTCCGGGTTCATCAGCATGATGCGCTGATTGAGGATCATGCCCTGATAGATGCGTTGCGCGAGCGCCGGATTCTTCGCCACGAAGGCGTCGCTCATCACCATGCCGCCGCCGGCGATCGGCGCCGAGAACAGGCGGAACTGCTGTCCCAGGCTTTCCATCGCCGCGATCTGGCCGACGAATATGCTGATCGCATCGACCTGTCCGCCTTTCAAGGCGGCGAGCGCCTGCGGGCCGATGCCGATCGGCAGGATGTTGACGTCCTTGGGGTCGACGCCGTTTCGGCGCAGCATCCCGCGTGAAAACTGCACTGTGCCGGAGGCCAGCGAGGGTACGCCGATCGCCTTGCCCTTCAGGTCGGCGACCTTCTTGATGGGGCTGTCGGGCAGCACAATGATCTTGTAGGAGCTGTCGCGCTCCTGGCTGTAGAACATGTGAACCGGCAGGTTCGGCTGACGCAGTTTTGTTGCGATCAGTTCAAGAAAGCCGCTGTTCGCCACTTCGGCGGCGCCGGCAAGAACGAGCTGCACGGCAGCGGCCGATCCGGCGGTCGGCATATAATCGCCGCGAAAGCCCAGCTTTTCATAATAGCCCATGGGAATGCCAAGAAACATCCAGGCATGATCGGCGCGCACGACGGGCGCGGCGCCGGCGAAGCGGACGAGGGGCAGGCTCTGCGCGCGCACCAGGTTCGGCGCCGCCAGCGCCGTTGCACCAGCGCTTGCCATCTGGAGGAAAGAGCGTCGCGTTGCCTTCATTACTTCTCTCCTGCTGTGTCACACACGATGTTTCGGGCCTGGTTCAGACATAAGCGCGGGCGGCGGTCGGCGCGGCGTCGCCGGTTTGCGCGGCGGCGAGTTCACGCTCGGCCGCTGCGGGCAGGGCGGCGGAGTCCTTGAAAAAGGTTACGAGCTTAAAACCCTTCTCGACCTGCTTGCGCGCCGCGCGCCCAGAGCCGCATTGAATGCCGGGAATGATGTTATGGGCCTGACAGGCGCGCAGAATTGTCTCGACGGCCGCAACATGCTCCGGCTCTTCCTTGTCGAGATCTGGCGGCAGGCCAAGACCGAGCGCGAGATCGGCAGGGCCGATGTAAATGCCATCGAGGCCGGGCGTCGACGCGATCTCGTCAATGCGCTCGACGCCTTCCTTGGTTTCGACCATGACGAAACACAGGACCTCGTCGCCGACCACGCCAATGTCGCGGCTGCCCATGGCCATGGATGCGCGAATGGGTCCGTAGGAACGTGTATTGCCCTTGCCATATCGGCACGCGGCGACAGCTTTACGCGCTTCCTCGCCCGAGCTGACCATCGGTACGATAACGCCTTGGATGCCGGCATCCAGAACTTTGCCGATCATCCAGCTTTCATTCGCCGGCACGCGTGTGAACGGCGTGATGCCATAGAGCTCGATGGCGCGCATCATGTCGATCATCTGCGGATAGTCGATCAGTCCGTGCTGCTGGTCGATGCAGATGTAATCGACGCCCGGCACGCACATGAGTTCGGCGCTGAACGCAGATCCGATTGCAGCCCAGGCGCCGAGCGCCGGCTTGCCGTCGCGCCATTGTTCTCTGAGACGTCCGGCTCTGGTTCGCTTCACACTATCTTTCACTTGGGGCTACTCACTCTGCAAGTTGACAAGGCGATATGCACGATACGTTCCAGTCCGGACTCACGACCCAGCGAGAAGCGCCGTCAGCTGCTTCGTTGAAGCGACAATCTCCAGCCGTTCGATCAAGCCATTCAATTCATCGATCCGCGCGGAGCCAAGCAGGCCATCGCCATTGTCGTGAAGCTTTTCCGCAAGATCGCTATCGGTAAACGGATTGTCGCGATGTCCGGGCCCCGGCAGAACGTCGCCGGCATATCGGCGTCCATCCTCCGTCACGATCTCGACTCTCGAAAGATTTTGGCCGGCCGATCCGGGAGCTTCGGACAAGGATTTTGAGACTTCGATCTTGACGTTGTCCGCGATGAAGGCGGCGCGCTTGGCGTCATGCACCTTGTCGAGATTGAAGCTGGTGATGTCGATGAAACCATCCAGCACCGCAGCGCCGACGATGTAGGGCAATGAATGATCGGCGGTCTCGCGCGAGATCGGACGATAGGGATCTTCGCGAATTTCGACCAGGTGATGATAGACGCCTGGCTGGGTCGCAACATTCACCGATGCGATCACCGATCCTTCCGGAATCTGGCGGCGCGCCGTGATCGCCGAAGCGATGGCGCTTTGCGCGCGCGATCCAACCGGCCAGCGCTTGAGATTGGTATGCGTCATGGCCCGTGTCAGCCGCCCCGGCTGCAGACGCTCTTTCAGCACAGGCAATAGATCGTCGCTGACGCCGAACTTGGCCAGGAATCCCAACCGCCCGCTGAACGGCCGCACCGCGCCTTCGGCACCGACCGAGGCCAGAAGGCAGGAGTCGAGCGCGTGCCGCATGGCGTCGGCGCCATGAAACCGCTTCCACATCGTCAGGTCGCCGCGCCGGTTGGTGATGCTGGATTCGATCTCGTCGCTTTGCATGTGCTGGATGGCGGCAATGCCGAGCGCCTCGCACATCTGTTCGAAATTCAAATTGAGCAGCTTGCCGATGGCGCAGGTGGCGCCGATAGCCGAGACGGTCGAATGGTCCCACCCGGCCGCTTCAATGGGGATGATGTCGTACAGCGCTTCGGTGA
>JAQGJO010000499.1 GCA_028290595.1 Hyphomicrobiales bacterium
GGCGCCGACGCGATCTTTCCCGAAGCTTTGACCGACGCCGGCATGTTCCGCGAATTCGCCCAGCGCGTGAAAGCGCCGCTGCTGGCCAATATGACGGAATTAGTCAGCACACCCTTCTTCACAGCAAAGGAATTCGAGGAGAAGGGGTATCGCATGGTGATCTGGCCGGTGAGCGCGTTGCGCGTCGCAGCCAAAGCCCAGGGCGAGCTCTATGCGACGATCGCCCGCGACGGCGGCACCAGCGCCATGCTCGCTTCGATGCAGACGCGCAAAGAGCTCTACGACGTCATCGGCTATCACGATTACGAAGCGCTGGATGCCTCCATCGTCAGGACCATCACGCCGGAAGGCATGCCGGGATAACTCGACGGTGCATTGCCTGAACTTGGCATTGTCTAACCTTGAGTGATACGCTATCCGCCGGTCAGGTTGAAAATCCGGGAGGATATTGTGAGGGCGACCGCCAAGCTATTTCCGTCTTTCAGGACGTTCATTCCCTCCGCCTGTTTCGCCGGCTGCCTCGTCCTCTTCGGGGCTCCGTGGTTGTCAACAGCGCAGGCGCAAAGCCCGCCGCAAAGTCCACCGTCTCCCGACATCGTCAAACGCGGCGAATATCTGGCGCGTGCCGCCGATTGTCTGCCTTGCCACACACAAGGGAAGGCAAGCCCCTATTCCGGCGGGCGGCCGTTCGAACTGCCGTTTGGCATCCTCTATTCCGCCAACATCACGCCGGATCGCGACACCGGCATCGGCGCTTACAGCGACGACGAATTCGTCTCGGCCTTGCAGTCGGGCGTCGGGCGTGGTGGCAAGCATCTTTATCCGGCGATGCCCTATACGTCCTATACGCTGATGTCGCGCGACGATATTCTGGCGATCAAGGCCTATCTCTTCAGCCTCACGCCGGTTCGCGCGCAACCGCCCGAAAACACGCTGATGTTTCCGTTCAATCAGCGGTGGGGAATGATTGCGTGGAACCTGGCGTTCCACCGCGATGCGCGATGGACGCCCGATACAGGCAGGTCGGCGGAATGGAACCGCGGCGGTTATCTCGTCGAGGGCCCTGGCCACTGCGGCGAGTGCCATACGCCGCGAACGCTGGCGCAGAACGTCGACAAATCGCAGGCGCTCGGCGGAACCATCACGCAGGGCTGGAAAGCTTACAACATCACCTCCGACGACCAATCGGGCATCGGCGGCTGGAACGACGATGCGATCGCCGCCTATCTGGCGTCAGGCCACGCACGGGGACATAGCTCCGCCTCCGGGCCGATGGGCGAAGTGATCGAAAACAGCCTGCGTTACCTGACGCCCGAAGACATCAAAAGCATGGTCGTCTATCTGCGCACGGTCGCGCCCATTCGCAATGCGCCCGCGATCGCGACCACCGTCGCGGCCGCGCCCACCGCCGCCGCGTCGCTTGGCCAAAGGCTCTTCGCCGGCGAATGCGCCAACTGCCATCTTTGGGACGGAACGGGCGCGCAATCGCCTTACGCCAATCTCGTCGGAAGCCGCACCGTCAACGATCCCGGCGGCACGAATTTGATGGCCGTCTTGATCGAAGGGGCGCAGTTTCGCTTCCCGCGCGAGACCACGTTCATGCCGCCATTCGCGCGCGCCCACAGTGACGACGAGATCGCGGCCGTCGCGAATTTCACCAGCGCCGCATTCGGCAATGGCGCCGCGCGCATCTCGGCATCGGACGTGGCGCGGGCACGCTCGCCCGGGCCGGCGCTCATACCGACGTGGATGATTTCAGCCGCCATCATCGCGGGACTAATCATCGCCCTGATGATTCTCTGGCTGCTGGTTCGCCTGTTCCGCCCGGCGAAGCGTCAGGCTATGGCCTGACGCAGCAATGGTCTGACGCAGCGCGTCAGACCGAACCGTTGTCCTTGAGGATTTCCTTCACCCGCTGCGGGATCAGCGGCATGTTGCGAAAACGCTTCTTGGTCAGGACATGCATCGCGTTGGCGACGGCGGGACCGATCAGGGGCAGCGCGGCCTCTCCCATGCCGGTGGGAGGATTGTCGGTTGAAATAATTGTCACATGGATTTCCGGCGTGTCCGACATGCGCGCGACCCGATAGTCGAACAAATTGGTCTGATCGACGCTGCCGCTTGAGATCGTCACGCGTTCTTTCAACACCTGGCTGAGACCGAACACGACGTTGCCCTCGGTCTGCGCGACGATGCTGTCGGGATTGACGGCAATGCCGGGATCCAGAGCGACCCAGGCGCGGTGCGCGCGAATTTCGCCCGTCTCCCTGTCGAGTGAAATTTCCACAATCGCGGCTGTCCAGGTGTTGACGATCTCGCCGAAAGCAAATCCAACTGCGCGCCCCGCGGGCCGCGCATCGCCCCATCCCGCCATCTCTGCCACGGTCTTGATGACCTTGGTGGCGCGCGGGTTCGATTTGCACAACTGCAGTCGAAACGCGACCGGATCGACATTCAGCGCCGTCGCCACTTCGTCGGCAAATCCCTCGATCGCGAATTTGTTGTGACCAGCGCCGATGCCGCGCCACGCGCTCAGCGGCGTGCCGCGGATCTCGCGGAGATAGCTGATGGTCTGGTTGGGGATTTCATAGTTGATCTTCGCGCCTTCAAGCGTGAGGGGATCAAGCCCCTTGGTCTGCACAAGTCGTTCTGGCGATGTGTAGGCGACGATTGATTCCGCGACAATACGATGCCGCCAGCCGGTGACGTTGCCTTGCTCGTCCACCGCCGCCTCGAGACGATGCGCCGTCATCGGCCGCATCTTGGCAGCCTTGACGTCCTGCTCACGCGTCCAGATCACCTTGACCGGCCGTTGCACTGCCTTCGACATCCCCAACGCATAGGGCACCATGTCGGGTGCTGAACGACGCCCAAATCCACCGCCCAGGAAATGCGGGTGCAGTGTTATTTTTTCCGGCTTCGTCTTCAGGATCGCCGCGGCGGCGCCGATAATGGCGCTTTGCGATTGCGTACCCATCCAGATTTCAGCACCATCGCCCTCGGCGTTGACGGACGCGGTGATGTTAATCGGTTCCATCTGCGCGTGATAAAGATAGTCAGTGGTGTATTCGGCGGTGACGATCTTTGACGCCTTCGCGAACGCCGCGTCCGAGTCGCCCGTCTTGACGAAGGGCAGGCCGGCCTCACTGGTGTTCTTCGCGCGTTCGACAAACTGAATCAGCGCCGGTTCGCTGGCGTAACGATCAAAATCGACCGCGCTCCACTCGACCTGCAGAGCGCCGCGCGCGGCGAAAGCAGCTTCGATGGTTTCCGCGACGATGCCGACAGCGTCTTTCATCGGCACAATCTTGATGATGCCTGGAATGGCCGCGACGCTGGCTTCATCGACCTTTTTTGGAGACGCGCCTTCGCTGGGGGAGCGCAAAATCGTCCCATAGGCCATGCCGGGAACTTGCACATCCATGCCGAACTTGGCGGAGCCATCGACCTTGAGCGGAATGTCCCGCCGCGCCACGGGCGTGCCGATGATGCGGTAGGCGCTCATCGGCTTCAACTCGGACTTCTGGACCACCGGCAGTTCCGCCGGAACAACGGCGAACGCCGCGATTTCGCTATAGGTCAGACGCCGGCCGCTCGCAGCATGGACGACGACACTGGGTTCCGTCGTCAGTTCGGCCAACGGCACATACCATTGCGCCGCCGCCGCCTGCATCAGCACGCGACGAACCGAAGCCGCTTGCAGACGTACCTTGTCCCAATAGCCTTGAATGGATTTGCTGCCGACCGTTATCAACGAGCCGCCAAACGCCGGATTTCCATAGATATCGGCGCGCGTCGCAACATCAACCGTCGAAACTTTCGACCAATCGGCGTCCAGTTCCTCGGCAAAAACCATCGCCAGCGCGGTGCTGGAGCCTTGCCCCATTTCAGCGGCGGGCATGGCGATCTGAATGCCGCCGTCGGCATGGATCGTCACCCAATAGCCGATCGCATTGCCGGATGTTTCGGCCGCGTGCGCCTTTGCGATGCCACCGAGGTCGCCAAGCGTAAAGGCGAACCCCAGGCCGGCAGCGCCGGTCAGAAAGCCGCGGCGGGAGGGGGAGAGAGTGGGAGCGTTCATGGGATCAGCCCTCCTTCACGGCGCGTTCGATGGCGCGCACGATTCGAGGATAGGTCCCGCATCGACAGATGTTGCCATCCATGTGGCGAACGATTTCATCGCGCGTCGGGTGAGGATTTTTTTGCAGGAGATCCGCCGCCTGCATGATCTGTCCGGACTGGCAGTATCCACACTGCGGCGTCTGCTCGGCGATCCAGGCCTTCTGCAACGGATGATCGGATGCGGCTGAGAGACCTTCAATCGTCGTGATCGATTTGCCGGCCATGTCCTGCAATTGCGCACGGCATGAGCGCGCGGCACGCCCATTGATGTGAACGGTGCAGGCGCCGCACATACCCGCGCCGCAGCCGTATTTTGTGCCGGTGAGCTTGAGGTGCTCGCGTATGACCCAGAGAAGGGGCGTATCGGGTTCCGCCGACACGGAAACGGGTTGCCCGTTTACCTTGAAATCGATCGTCGCCATCATGTCTCCCCTTCGACGTTAACGCAGAGGGTAGTCCCAAATTTGGCTAGGAACAAGCACTCAAGCTTGGATAGCCAAGCCTGAGGACTGGCATTGCTGCATTAATCGATCCCGTGTCGTCGGAGGACGCCCTGAGACAGCGCCGAAGTCACGGGATCGTGATTCATACTACGCGTGCTGCAGCGCCTTCCACACAACCTGCGGCGTCAGCGGCATCACCAGCGACAAGGGCTTAGCAGCCGATATGGCGTTTTCGATGGCATTGACGATCGTCGCCGTCGCGCCCGTCGTTCCCGCTTCGCCAATGCCCTTGGCGCCGACGAGATTGGTCGTGCAGCGGGTCGGGTTGTGCAGCACCGTCAGGCTCGGCACACTGTCGGCGCGCGGCATCATGTAGTCCATGAAAGATCCGGCGAGAAGCTGGCCGCTGGTCGTGTCATAGCGCGTGAACTCACCGATGGCCTGGCCGATGCCCTGCACGACGCCGCCTTCGATCTGGCCTTCGACGATCGTCTGGTTGAGCATGACGCCGCAATCGCTCAGCGCCGTGTAGCGCACGATATCGACCTCGCCCGTATCCGGATCGAGCTCGACTTCCGCCACATGGCAGCCGTTGGGAAACGACGGCCCCGTGTGGGCGATCTCGTTGGTATCGAGATTTTCCTCGATCGTGCCCTGCTTCTTCATTTCCTTGGCGTGCTCGGCCACTTCAAACAAAGTGACGCGGCGCCCGGTCTTGGCGATTTCGAAGATGCCGTTCTTGTACTGCACCTCCGCATCGCCCGCCTGCAGCACGGTCTTGGCGACACCCGTGGCCTTCACCAGCACTTTATCGGCCGTCTGCACGACGGCGCTGCCGACGAGCATGGCCGAGCGCGATGCGACGGCGCCGAAGCCCGGCACATCTCTAGCGGAATCGCCGAACGTCACTTCAACGTCGTCATCGGGGATGCCCAGTTGATCGGCGACAAGTTGCTTGAACACGGTGATATGGCCCTGGCCCTGTGGCGCAGGCCCCATGCTGATGACGCACTTGCCGTTCTCGAAGGTGATGCGCGCCGGTTCTTCGTAATGGCCGCCGGAAATTTCGAGATAGCAGCCGACGCCGATGCCGCGCAATTTGCCACGCGCCTTGGCCTCTTTCTTGCGCGCCGCGAAGCCCTTGTAATCGGCGGCCTCCAGCGCTTTCTCGAATGCGGTGGGAAAATCGCCGCTATCGTATTTAAAGCCGGTCGCAGATTGATATGGCATTTTCTCCGGCTTGATCAGATTGCGGCGGCGCAATTCAGCCTGATCGATATTCAGCTCACGCGCCGCCGCATCGACCACGCGTTCCATCAGATAATTCGCTTCCGGCCGCCCGGCGCCGCGATAGGCCCCGACAGGCACGGTGTTGGAAAAATAGATCGCCGATTCCACGATGATATGGGGAATGTCGTAGACGGTCGGCATGCAGCCGGAAATATGCAAGGTCGGAATCAGCACCGCCACGCCGGTCAGATAGGCGCCGGCGTTCATCTCGCCCTTGACCCGCAGGCCGAGAAACTTGCCGCGCGTGCTGAGCGCCAGCTCAAC
This sequence comes from Hyphomicrobiales bacterium, assembly GCA_028290595.1. Next base: position 6,120 of record JAQGJO010000499.1, read on the forward strand.
ATGCCAGATGGAATCGCGTGCGTGATTGTCGGTCAGGAACGACTCGGCGCGGGTCGATGTCCAGTGCACCGGCTTGCCGAGTTTTTTGGCGGCCGCCAGCAGCGCCGGGTATTCCGGATAGGTCGAGGCCTTCATGCCGAAACCGCCGCCGACATCCTTGGTCAGCACGCGCACTTTCGGCATCGGAATTTTCATCGTCATCGCAACTTGCGCGGCAATGCCGGTCACGCCCTGCGTGCCCGTCGTCAGCGTGTATTGATCCGACTTGGAGTCGAAGCTGGCGGTCGCCGCGCGCGGCTCCATCGACACGGCGCAGATACGCTGATTGACGACATCGACCTTCACCACATGGGCGGCGGATTTGAAGACCTCGTCGAGCGCCTTGTGCTTGGCGCCGTCCGGATCGGGCGGCGTCGACCATTCGTGCGCGACATTGCCCTTGGCCTGCGCCCAGATCTGGGTTTTGCCAGTCATTGCCTGCTCGAGCGTCACCACGGCGGGAAGCGTGTCGTAATCAACGACCACGAGGTCCGCCGCATCGAGCGCCGCAGCTTCCGATTTGGCGACGACCATCACCACCGGTTCGCCGGCGTGGCCAACAAGATCATGCGCCAGCACGGGGCGGAACGGGCTTACCGGCATGACGCCGTTCTTGCCGGGGAAAGGGATCGAGCCCGAAACGGTGCCGAAGCCGAATTCCTCGAAATCCTTGGCCGTATAGACCGCCAGCACGCCCTCGGCCGCCTTGGCGGCGGCCGTGTCGATGCTCTTAATCTTGGCGTGGGCATGGGGAGAGCGGACAAACGCCGCGAAAGTCACCTTTTCGGCGCGCATGTCGTCGGTATACTGGCCCTCGCCGCGCAGCAACGGCCCATCTTCGTAGCGGCCGGCCCATTTCCTCATCGAACGATCGCTCAACGTTTCTCTCCCTCGAATTCGCTGCGAAAACGTAACTTTGGCATATTTTGGCCGATTTCGAAGGTCATCTTTTGCTGTCTGCTGGGAGCAAGTCAATCAGGCTCCCTGATTTTGCCTGCCAATATTCGAGAGAGACTGTGCAACGGCGTGCCAACGACAGGCTTGCCGCCTCACAGCAGTTTGAAGCTGGAATTTGGCCTTGCCGCACCCTTTCGATCGCCCTCGTAACCCAGCGTTAACCCTGACAGGGTCTTAACTCAGCCAGTACAATCTGTTTGCTATCAACGTCGAAGCCCTAGTTTCGACGGATTCCCGGAGCACAAGCGGGCCATTCCCCGCCAGGACTTGAGGACTGCACGCATGAATCCTGCCGACATCGCTGCCGGCCCGCCGGTAGAGGTCACCATCTGGGGGATGTTCTGGGGTGCCCATTTTGTAGTTAAGGTCGTGATGCTCGGCCTGCTGGCAGCTTCCATCTGGAGCTGGTCCATCATTATCAACAAGACCCTGCTGTTTTCGAAGACCGAAAAAGCCATGGACCGGTTCGAGGATTCGTTCTGGTCGGGCAATTCGCTCGAGGAGCTTTATCAGACCCTGTCCGCCACGCCGACAACGGCTATGGCCTCGCTCTTCGTCGCCGCCATGCGCGAATGGAAGCGGTCTTTCACGACTGCTTCCTCGGCTTTCATGGGCCTGCAGGCGCGCATCGAGAAAGTGCTCGACGTCTCCATCGCCCGGGAAGTCGAGAAACTTGAATCGCAGCTTCTGGTTCTGGCCTCCGTCGCCTCCGCCGGCCCCTTCGTCGGTCTGTTCGGCACGGTCTGGGGCATCATGACCGCATTCCGCTCCATCGCCGCATCGAAGAACACGTCGCTTGCCGTGGTCGCGCCCGGCATTGCCGAGGCCTTGTTCGCCACCGCCATCGGCCTCTTCGCCGCCATTCCTGCGCTGGTTTTCTACAACATCCTGCAGGGCCGCGTGGCGCGCTCGCAGGCACGGCTGGAAAGCTTCGCCGACGAATTTTCTTCCATTCTCTCGCGACAGATCGATCATCACGTCGCCAGCGAACGCGATCGCGCGGCCTGAGGTCAAACCATGGGAATGTCGGTCGCAGCAGGCAAGAAGGGCGGACGCAGACGGCGCGGCGTGCCGCGCTACGGCGCCATGGCGGAAATCAACATGACGCCGTTCATCGACGTCATGCTGGTTTTGCTGATCATCTTCATGGTCGCGGCGCCTTTGCTGGCGACAGGCGTTCCCATTGATCTGCCTGAGACGAAGGCTGCCGCGCTCAACATCGATCAGAAGCCTATTTCAGTCGCCATCGACGAGAAGGGCACGATCTACCTGATGGACCAGCCTGTGCCGGTCGATCAGCTCGCCGACAGACTGAGAGCCGCGGCAAAAAATGGCTTTGACGAACGGATTTATGTCCGCGGTGCGCGCTCGGTGAACTACGGCAGGGTCGCCGAAGTGATGTCGCTGATCACCTCGGCCGGGTACAAAAAAGTAGCGCTCGTCACCGAGCAAGAGAAGAAATAGCGAGTAAACTCGGGGACCTTTCGTTCCCTAGAGCATCGCGCGAAAAAGTGGATACCGGTTTTTCGCAAAAGCGATGCGGTATTAAAAGAATCGAGAGTTCCGCGCGATCCGAAGGAACGCACGGAACTCTAGTTCGATAGGAGTTAGGCCGCGTTGGCGTTCTCTCGGTCAGAACCGGGCATCTTGGTTTCCAGCGGCGTGCATGGCGCTCTGCTGCTGGCGGCGCTCGTCGTTTTTTCTGACTCGCAGAAGTTCACCGACGCTCAGGAAACCATTCCCGTCGAAATGATTTCAGAAGCCGATCTCAGCCAGATCATGAAGGGCGAGAAGACGGCGAAAGAGCAAAAGCCCGCACCGCCGCGCGCCGAAAAAGTCGCCGAGATCGTCGAGCCGACACCAAAGCCTGTTATCCAGGAATCCAAGATCGACATTCCCACACCGCCGCCGCCGTTGCGCCGCCTGCCCGATCCGGGCGAGGACGAGACGCCGCCGGCGCCGCTGCCGCCCCAGCGCGTCGCGGCCCTGCCGCCGCCCCCGCCCACACCCGAGCCGGTCAAGCCAGATCCGCCCAAGCCGACACCGCGTCCCGTCGAGCCGCAGAAGGTCGAAGCCAAGCCGGAACCGCCGAAGCCGCCGGATGCCGAGGCGATCGAACCGCCCAAGCCGCCGGTACGCCCCAAGATCGAACCGCCGAAGAAGGCCGAAGCCCCTGCTCCGGAGCCGCCGAAGCGTGCGCCAACGCCGCCCAGGCCGGACGTCAAGACCGACGCCAAGCCCGATCCGAAATTGCAGCCCGATAAGATCGCCAGCCTGCTCAACGATCGCAAGCGCGAGGAAACCGCCAAGCCGCCGTCGCGGCCGAAGTCCGGCGATGAAAACGCCGAACCGCAGCGCCGCCTCAACCCCGGCGAAATCTCGCGGCTGCTGACGCGCGAAGATCCGGGCCAGCGCGCGGCGACCGGGCGCGAGCTCAATCGCACCGCATCAGTCGGTTCGCCGAACGCAAGTGCGGCGAAAATGTCGCCCGCCATGTGGGATCAATTTCTGGGGTTTCTGAAAGACAAATACGACAGCTGCTGGGACAGCAAGCCGCCGAATTCCGAAAGCCTCGGCTATCGGCCGAAGATCACCATTCGCTTCGCGCGTAACGGCGCGCTGGAAGTGGCACCGCGTCTCATCAACCCGACCAACGATCCGGCGAAACGCTCGCTTGCCGACAGCGCCATTCGTGCGGTCAACCATCCCGATTGCAACCCCATGCGCATACCCGCGCGCTTCGATCCCTTTTACGAACAGTGGAAGGAAATGCCGCTCAGCTTCGATCCGTCCGATTGAGCGCATCATTCATCTTGCAGCCGCGTAACTTGTCCGCGTCCCATCTTCATTCGAAAACGAACCGGAATTTTATCCGATGATGAATACGCCTTTTTCCCGCCGCCGTTTCAATTCGCTCCTTGCTGGAGCGACAACGTTACCGCTCATCGGCAGCCGTACGTTCGCGCAAGCACCGCGCGAAGTGGAAATCCGCGGCGGCCAGTTCCGCCCGGTATCCATCGCCGTTACCGATTTCATCGGCGACGCCCAGCAGGGCCCGGCACTGACCCAGGTCGTCAACAATAACTTCCGCCGCTCGGTCTATCTGTCGCCGGTCGACCCGCGCACCTTCACCGAGAAGATCACCAACCCCGATCAGCCGCCGCAATGGGACGCCTGGCGCACGATCAACGCGCAATATGTCGTCACCGGCCGCACCGGCCGCGGACCCGACGGCCGCATGCGCACCGACTTCCGCCTCTGGGATGTAGCCACCGGCCAGCAGGCGGCGGGCCAGCAGTTTGTCACCGATCCGAACAATTCACGCCGCGTTGCGCATATCGTCTCCGACGCGATCTTCACGCGCATCACCGGCGAGAAAGGCTTCTTCGATACCCGCGTCGTCTTCGTAGATGAAACCGGCCCGGCGGAACGCCGCCGCAAACGCCTCGCCATCATGGACCAGGACGGCGCCAACATCCGCTATCTGACCCGCGGCGACGATCTCGCCCTGACGCCGCGCTTCTCGCCGTCATCGCAGGACGTCACCTTCATGTCGTTTGGCCAGGGCGATCCGAAGGTCAGCCTGCTGAATGTCGAAAGCGGCCAGCGCGAAGTCGTCGGCAATTTTCCCGGCATGACATTCTCGCCGCGCTTCTCTCCTGACGGACAGAAGATCGTGATGTCGCTGTCGTCCGGCTCGGCAACGAACATCTATTCGATGGACCTGCGCTCGCGTTCGACGACGCGGCTCACCGACACCTCCGGCATCGACACGTCGCCGTGCTTCTCGCCCGACGGCAGCCAGATCGTCTTCGAAAGCGATCGCGGCGGCGGCCAGCAGCTTTACATCATGGGCGCCGGCGGCGGCGCAGCGCGGCGCATTTCATTTGGCGCCAACGCCCGCTATTCAACCCCGGTCTGGTCGCCGAAAGGCGATTACATCGCCTTCACCCGCCAACGCAGCGGCTCCTTCGGCATCGGCGTCATGAAGGTCGATGGGTCCGGCGAGCGCATCATTACCGAAGGCTTCCACAACGAAGGGCCGACCTTCGCGCCGAACGGTCTGTTCCTGATGTTCTTCCGCGATCCGGGTGGTCAGTCCGGCGCACGCATCTTCATGGCCGACGTTACCGGACGCGGCGAATTCCCCGTGCCGACGCCGTCCTTCGGCTCCGACCCGTCATGGGGTCCGCTGCTGAGCTGATTGCCACCTGCTCGATGTCACGTCCGAGCAACATCTCCCGGAAGCCCTCATCCTGAGGAACGCCCGCAGGGCGTGTCTCGAAGGACGGGGGGCGTCACGCCGCAGCCATGGCGTGCGGCCAATCCTCGAATTGATATTCAGCGGCGATATCGCTTGCACGCTAATACGCAAGCGCTGTCGCTCGTCATGCGGAGTTCGCCTGTCGCCCCCGTCCTTCGAGACGCCTGCTACGCAGGCTCCTTCAGGATGAGGGCTTCTGTTGGCTTTTCCTCAACTGCGTCGCGCTACCGCGCCAGGACGATAAAGTCCGTGCCCTTGCCGGTCTCGGTGCTGTTGCCAAGATCGGACACGATCAGCGACGAGCCCGGCGTCAGCACGCGGGCGATGGCATCGCTCGCCTCATCGGAAATCTTGATCCGCTGCAGCACTTCCGACACCTGCGGCATCAGCAGCGACAGTCCCAGCGATCCGTTGGAGGCAACCTGCAACCGACCGTCCAAAGCTACAGGTTTGAACGACCGTCAGAGAAGGCCCTTATCCTTGAGATCGGCGGCGAAGGTGGCGAGCGGCATGACAAGCGTGAGTGGCTGGTCCTTCAGCGGCTCGGCCCCATAGCTGGCATACCATTGGGCCGCGCGCTCGCCCTTTGCGTCGATAATCAGTAGCACGCCGCCAGCCTCGGACGCGATCCGCAGGCAGCGAAGCGCCGCGGCCGCGAGAAGCTGGCCGCCCAATCCATGGCCTGCTACGGAGACATCCGTTGCAATCCGAGCCAGCTTGAATCCAGAAACTTCATGCTGGGGCAGCCCCTTCGCCATCGACGCCCGCACGCCTGCGTGTGCCACGGAGGAGGGGGCGATAGTGTAGAATCCTAACACACGATTGGTCGCAGAAGCGTCGATCGCGCAGAATGTCTTTGAGGCGTTCTGTTCGTGGCTTTGACGCGCATAGCGTCGGAAAAAGTCGTTCATCGCCGGATCGCCGCAATCGAAGGACCGGCGATCATGCGATTTCGCGATGGCTTCCTCTCTCCAGGCGGGCAGCGTCATAGAGTGTCAGGCAATGCCGCTATTGCCGCCCGCAGCTTCGCATTGGGCTTGGGCGGATTTTCCAGCAGTTCGAGCACGCGCGCATGATCGCGCCCGGTCAGGCGAACGACCTCGGCCGCCTCGATCACAGCTTCAGCTTCACGTAAGGCAGTCTGGGTCACGAAGTTGGTCAGGTCGGTGTTGCGCAGCGCGGCGGCGCGCACGAGCTTGGCCTTTGTTTCCGGCGAAACCCGCAAATTCATTCGCTTGTTGTCATCTACGGCAGCCTGGGGCATCTCCGTCTTCCTCATAAACCGTACATGTTCAAGATGTACGCGATTACACCCGATTTTTCAAGATGGTGCGTCTTGATGGTGTACGCCGCCCGCCCAATCCCCGAGAGGGGGCCCCACAGAAGGGGTAGCCACAGCAGCAGGGGTCGGATGAGGGCTTTACCGCGCCAGCACGATAAAGTCCGTGCCCTTGCCCGTCTCGGTGCTGTGGCCGTGATCGGACACGATCAGCGATGCGCCCGGCGTCAGCACGCGGGCGATGGCATCGCTCGCCTCATCGGAAATCTTGATCCGCTGC
>JAQGJO010000513.1 GCA_028290595.1 Hyphomicrobiales bacterium
CGGCAGTTCCAGCCACGCGGGCTCGATTTCAACGGACTGACCCTGTCGCTGTTCCGGCACTTTCGCAATCCCGGCATCGTGCTGCTGGTGATCGAGGGCTTTCTGCTGCTCGGCGGCTTCATGGTGCTGTACAATTATATCGGTTTTCGCCTGCAGGCGGCGCCGTTCAATCTCAGCCAGAGCCTCGCCGGGCTGGTTTTCGCGGTCTATCCGATAGGCAGCCTCGGCTCGGCGATGATGAGCAATCTGGCGGCGCGCTTCGGGCGCGGGCGGATGCTGATTGCTTCCATCCTCATCATGATGGCGGGCCTTGCCCTGCTGATGCCCGACATGCTTGTGACCACTGTGGCGGGGCTCGCGGTGATGACCTTCGGTTTCTTCGGCGCGCACGCCATCTCGAGCGGCTTTGCGCCGGCGCTGGCCGAGCGCGACAAGGCGCAGGCGTCGTCGCTCTACCTGCTGTTCTATTACATCGGCGGCGGCGTCGCCGGGTCGTTGGGCGGCTTTTTCTGGAGTGCGCATGCGTGGACCGGCGTGGCGCTGTTTTCAGCCGCCCTCATGGCGGGTACGCTCTTGGCGGCGATCTTTCTGGCGCGCATGGCGCCGTCGCATTAGGATTCCAGATTCATGGAATGGCGCGACGAAGGCATCATCATCGGATTGCGCAAGCACGGCGAGACCAACGTCATCGTCGAGCTGATGACGCGCGAGCACGGCCGCCACATGGGCATGGTCAAGGGCGGCCGTTCGCGCCGCATGCAGCCGACCCTGCAGCCCGGCAACAGCGTCGAGATCACCTGGCGGGCGCGGCTGGAGGAACACCTTGGCGTCTATGCGCTGGAGCCGGTGCGCGTGCGCGCCGCCGACATCATGGCTTCGCATCTGGCGCTGGCGGGGATCAATCTCGTCGGCGAATTGCTGCGCCTGCTGCCGGAGCGCGATCCGCATGAGGGCGTCTACGACATGGTGAGCGCCATGGCCGATCATCTGGGCGAGGCCGATGTGGCGCCGGCGCTGATGGTGCACTTCGAACTGGCCATTCTTTCCGAGCTCGGCTTTCAGCTCGATCTGTCAGCCTGCGCTGCCACGGGCGCGACGCAGGAGCTGATCTATGTGTCGCCGAAGAGCGGGCGCGCCATCAGCCGCAAGGCCGGCGAGCCTTACAAGGACAGGCTGCTGCCGCTGCCGGCGTTCCTGAACCATTTCTCGATGAGCGATACGCCCTCGCGCGCCGAGATCGCGGACGGCTTTCGCCTGACCGGATATTTTCTCGATCGCGATGTGATGGAGCCGCGTGGGGGTGGCGAAAAGCTCACCCGCAGGACGTATCTGGCGGCAGCGGGACTGGTCGCCAGGTCGGTAGTTGAGCCTTAGCTAGGCCGGCAGACTTGCCGCGTCTCGACGGCGGAGATGCCGTAGCCTTCGTCCACCGACACCTGGATCTGCTGGCAGCGGGTTTGACCCTCGCGCGCTTCGACTTCGCCGGTCCGCGGCGTCAGGGCTGCGAGGGCAATGCCTGCCAGGATGGCGGTGCAGAAGAGGGAAACGGTGAGGAAGCGGGTCATGGTCTTGCCGGTGTGTTTGGTGTTTGACTGGGGCTTTCGCCTTCGTCCGATGCTCTTGAAGTAGGCTAGTCCGACGGCTGCGGCTGTAACGAATCGCACACGGGAACCAGCGAGAGGCGATGTAGTCAGTTCGTGGCTGCACAACTAGTGCAGGACGGCAACAGTTCGATGAAAGGGTCGGATAAACTGGTTTCCAAACCGTATATGGCCACGCTTTTCCGCGCTTAAGCTGTGAGACGGGTAACCAGAATGCGGGGCATTTCCGCGGTTAAGCCGTGAGATGGGTAACCAGAATGTTTACGCCGATCGCGGCCAGGCCGATGCCGCCGGCAAATTCCGCCCAGCGGCCGGTGCGTTCGCCGATCACGCCGCCGAGGCGTAAGCCGATGAAAGTCATGGCGAAGGTGACGAAACCGATGGCAAGCAGGGTGAGCGGAATGTTGTCGCTGAACAGGGCCAGGGTGACGCCGATGGCGATGGCGTCGACGCTGGTGCCGAGCGCCGTCACCAGAACCGAGCCCCAGGTCGGCGCCGCCGCCTGCACCGTGCCTGATTCGGGTCGATAACTTCTCCAGACCATGCGGGCGCCCAGCAGGCCGAGAAGGGTGAAGGCGATCCAGTGATCGACATCCTCGATAATGCCGGCGAACTGCTTGCCGAGCAGAAAGCCGAGCAGGGGCGCCAGCGCCTCGAGCGTGCCGAAGCCGAGCGCAATGCCGGCGGTGCGGACAAACGACATGCCAGGAAAGCGGGCGCCTTTGGCGATCGAGGCGGCGAAGGCGTCGGTCGAAAGACTGAAAGCGACGATGGCGGTTTGCAGCATGATGTCCCCAATGCCGGGTCTCGATACGGCATCGGATTATATTACGCAAGATAAATGTGAATTAAGGTAGACGCTTGAAACTGTGGCGTTTGCTACACATTCGAGCGTCGTCTTACACGAAACCGGTATGCCCGTGGCTGCTGCTGATGCGCAGGATCTGCACCTCTTTCGGCAGTTCGATCAGGAATTCGGCATCGCGATCGAGGTGGTGGACGCTGGTCGGATCGGCGCCGGTAAAAGCCGCCATGTCGCTAAAGCTCTCCCAATAGGAAATCGTCACGAATTCGGTCTCGCCGGCGCGGTCTTCGCGGAGGGTCTGGACGCCAACTGCTTTCTTGATCAAAGGCTTGATGCCTGCCTCGTAATTATAGGCCTCGTATTCGTCGGCCCGCGCGCGCGGCACGCGGCCACGCCATATTCGCACGATATTCGGCTGTTTGCCGTGGGCTTGCATGTCATCCTCCTGTTTGTTCCGGCACGGCTATCTTGCCGCGACTCAAGCTCTCGTTTACCCCTCCGCCCATGAGCAAGAACATTACACCGCCAGGCGCGCCGGGGGGGATTCCGGCCGCGGATATTGTCAATCTCAAGGACGCGCTGGAAGAGCGCTACCTTGCCTATGCGCTGTCCACCATCATGGGCCGGGCGCTGCCCGATGCGCGCGACGGCCTGAAGCCGGTTCATCGGCGCATTCTCTACGGCATGCAGATCCTGCGGCTCGATCCCGGCACCGCGTTCAAGAAATGCGCGAAGATCGTCGGCGACGTCATGGGCTCGTTCCATCCGCACGGCGACCAGGCGATTTATGACGCGCTGGTGCGCCTGTCGCAGGATTTCGCCTCGCGCTATCCGCTGGTCGACGGGCAGGGCAATTTCGGCAATATCGACGGCGATAGCGCCGCCGCCTATCGCTACACAGAAGCGCGGATGACGGCAGTCGCGCAGGCTTTGCTCGAGGGCATCGACGAAGATTCGATCGACTTCCGCGAGAACTATTCCGGCGACCAGAAGGAGCCGGTGGTTCTGCCGGCGGCTTTCCCCAACCTGCTCGCCAATGGCGCGCAGGGCATTGCGGTCGGCATGGCGACGTCGATCCCGCCGCATAACATCGGCGAGCTGTGCGACGCGGCGCTCTATCTGGTGAACCATCCCAAGGCCAATTCCGACCAGTTGATGGCCTTCGTGCAGGGGCCGGACTTTCCCACCGGCGGCATTGTCGTCGATACGCCGGAGCAGATTCAGGAAACCTATCGCACCGGCCGCGGCTCGTTCCGCATCCGCTCGCGCTGGTTCAAGGAAGACGGTGCGCGCGGCATGTGGAATGTCGTCATCACCGAAATTCCCTACATGGTGCAGAAGAGCCGGCTGATCGAAAAGCTGGCCGAGCTCATCAACGACAAGAAGCTGCCGCTGGTCGCCGACATCCGCGATGAATCGGCCGAGGATGTGAGAGTCGTCATCGAGCCGCGCTCGCGTACGGTCGATCCGGCGGTGATGATGGAATCCCTGTTCCGCTTGTCGGAACTGGAAAACCGCTTTCCGATGAACATGAACGTGCTGGTCGACGGTGTCGTGCCGCGCGTCGTCAGCCTGTCGGAAGCGTTGAAGCAATGGCTCGATCATCGCCGCAACGTGCTGGTGCGCCGCTCGCGCCATCGCCTGTCGCAGATCGAACACCGGCTCGAAGTGCTGGCCGGCATGCTGATCGTCTATCTCAATCTCGACGAGGTGATCCGCATCATCCGCGAGGAGGACGAGCCCAAGGACGCGCTGAAGGTCCGTTTCGAACTCAGCGACGTGCAGGCCAATTACATTCTCGACACGCGCCTGCGCTCCCTGCGCCGCCTTGAGGAAATGCAGCTCAAGGGCGAACACGACGAGTTGCAGAAGGAAAAAGCCGGCATCGAGGAATTGCTCGGAGACGACGCCAGGCAGTGGAAGACCATTGCCGGGCAGATCCGCGAGATGAAAAAGAAATATGCGGGCGACACCAAGCTCGGCAAACGGCGCACGACCTTCGAGATACCACCGGTGACCGCCGACCTCGA
>JAQGJO010000545.1 GCA_028290595.1 Hyphomicrobiales bacterium
GAGGGGGCGCCGATCGATCTCGCCGATGGCTTCATTCACTTCTCCACCGATGCCCAGACGCGGGAAACGGCAGCCAAGCATTTCGCTGGTCAGGCTGGCCTTGTCGTCGCCGCGCTCGATGCCGACACCCTGGGCAGCGAGCTGAAATGGGAGCCGTCGCGCGGCGGCCAATTGTTCCCGCATCTCTACCGGCCGTTCGAGATATCCGAGGTGATCTGGGCGAAGCCTCTGCCGGTTGATTCCGCCGGCGCGCATGACTTTACCGGCCTGCTGCCATGATGGGACTTTTGTGGCTGCTCGGCCGCCCGGTGCTGTTCCGGCTTGATCCGGAATTCGCCCATGGCCTCACCATCAAGGCGCTGCGCTATCTGCCGCTGCCCGCTGCGGCGAAGGATGATGCGAGGCTACGCGTTCAGGCCTTCGGCCTCGATTTCCCCAATCCTATCGGCATGGCGGCAGGCTTCGACAAGGGTGGCGATGTCGCTGATGCTGTGCTGCGCGTCGCCGGCTGCGGCTTCACGGAAGCTGGAACCGTCACGCCAAAACCCCAGCCCGGAAATCCCCAGCCGCGTCTGTTCCGGCTCACAGAGGACGAGGGCGTCATCAATCGCTTCGGCTTCAACAGCGAGGGGCATGCGGCGATGCACCAGCGGCTTGCGGCGCGGGCCGGACGCAAGGGCGTCGTCGGCGTCAACATCGGCGCCAACAAGGACGCCGTGGATCGCGCCCAGGATTATGTCGCCGGCATCGAGGCGTTTGCCGATGTCGCGAGCTATTTCACCGTCAATGTTTCATCGCCGAACACGCCCGGCCTGCGCGATCTGCAACAGGCGTCCGTGCTCGACGAGCTTTTGGCGCGCGTGCTCGAAGGCCGCGACCGCATGACGGCGAAGCACGGCCGCAGGCCGATCTTGTTGAAGATCGCGCCCGATCTCACCGAAGGCGATCTCGACGACATTGTCCGCGTGGCGCGCGCCAGGGCCATCGACGGCATGATCGTCGGCAACACCACGATTTCGCGTCCGGCCACGTTGAAGAGCGCCCAGGCGCATGAACCGGGCGGCCTCTCGGGCAAGCCCTTGTTTGAGCATTCGACCCGCGTTCTGGCGCAGGTGTTTCTGCGCGCCGAGAATGCCTTTCCGATCATCGGGTCTGGCGGCATATCGAGCGTCGCCACCGCCTTCGCCAAGATCGAAGCTGGAGCCACCTTGCTGCAGCTCTATTCCCTGCTCGTCTATGCCGGCCTGCCGCTGATCGACGACATTAAGAAGGGCCTTGTCGACAGGCTGGTGGCGGAACGGCTCGATACACTGACGCCCATCATCGGCCGCAAGGCGCAGGACTGGGCGCAGATGACGCCGCAAATCTAAGGTTGTCATTCCCGACGCGCCGCAGGCGCGAGCGGGAGCCCAGGAGTCAAGGGCCATCACCTTGAGCCGTCTCGTTGCTCCTGGATTCCCGCTCTGCGCTTCGCTTGGCGGGAATGACACCGAGGTTGAGGCGAACAACAACATAGTTTCAGTTAGGCCGGGCGAACAGATCCACATGGCCAATGCGGCAGGTCTCGGCATTGCGCCGCGCCGCCAGCCATTCCGCCGCAGCGCTTTCGCTGACCTGTCCCGACTCTACGGCTGCTTGCGCCGTGCCCGCCGCAAGCTCCGCGATGAGACGCGCATCGTCGCGGTCCATCCGCCAGGGGCTTTCGTCGGTGATGACCGTATAGTTCCGCGCTTCGAGCGCCTTGCGCAAAGTCTCGATCGCACCGGGCCCGGCAGCGGGGCCGAAGCCTTTGTCGCTTTGCTGATGCGCGTGGAACGCCGCGAGCATGGCGGCGTCGTGCGCATGCGCCGGCGTCCACTCTTCCTCGCCATTGTAAGTGAGCACGGTGTAAAGCGGCAGGCGTCGTTTCGCCAGAGCTTCGCAGAAGTCAGCGATCCACTGTACGGATACGAGATCGAAAAACGCTGCCGCGGTGACAAGACCGGCGGGCTTGTCGAGCACGCGCGCATAATCCTTCATGAGATCGGCTTGCTCGAACGATACGTTGATCTCTTTGCCCGTCGCTCGCACTACAAGGCTGCCTGCTGAGCTTTCGGAAGCCTCGGCCCATTCAGCGATCGCGCTGCGCGCACGGTCGAGAAGCGCCTGGTCCCAATCGACCAGCCTCCAGCGCTGTGCGGACGGCAGGTATGGCGCAAACCCGCGCAGGTTCGAGCCAGAGCCGCAGCCGAGATCGATGATATCGATCTGCTTGCGCGGGCCGATCCATTTGCGCACGGCGTCGCGCACAAGCGGACTGACCGAGCGATGATCCACCGGCTCGCGTAGCGCCAGCCAATCGGCAGAGAAGCCGCTCATCGTCTTGTCCTCTCCACGTCTTTCAAGACGGCAGCGATGGTCGCGGCCGTATCGTTCCAGCGCGGCAGGCTTTGCCCTGCGCGCCAGGAGGCTTCTGCAAGGGTGTTGCGCGTGCCGCCATCGGCAATGACTTTCCGCAGGGCCTTCGCCAGCGCAGCGGCGTCGCCGGGCGGTACTTTGATAGCGGCATCATCGGGCACTGTGTTGGCCATAGCGCCGCCGGTCGTGGTGACGATCGGCAGGCCGTGCGCCATGGCTTCAGCCAGCGCCATGCCATAGCCCTCGTAGTGCGATGACATGACAAAGACGTCGGCCGTGCCATAGGCATTCTCAAGCGCGCCGCTGGAGATTTCGCCGGCAAGCGTGATGCGGTCTTTCAATCCGCAAGCATCGATCTGCGCCAGCATCGCCCGTGCCGTCTCGGGCGCGCGTTCCAGCGATCCGGCGATGACCAGCCGCCAGTCGCAATCGGCGATCTGCGTGCACGCGTCGATCAGAACGTCATAGCCCTTGCGCGGAATGACGGTGCCGATGGCCAGCAGCACCGGCGCACCGCCGGACCCCCTGGCGCGTTGAGCCGGATCGACGCCGGGCTCCGCCACGGTGATCTTGGTTGCGGGCACATCAAGCTGCTCGATCAAG
>JAQGJO010000460.1 GCA_028290595.1 Hyphomicrobiales bacterium
AACGGCGAGACGGCAACGAAGATCAGCGCCATCGGCATCAGCGCGATACCGGCGCCGATAGCATCGAACCGGCCGGTGCTTTGCCATGTCAGCGGCAGCAGGAACAGAACACCGTACATGCCGAATGTCATGGCTGTGGTGGCGGTCACAGCGCCGCGGAAGTCTCGTGAGTTGAAGATGTCGAGCGGTACGAGGGCCGCCGCGCCGTGTTTCGATTCTATTTTGATGAACAGGGTCAGCGCCAACACGGCGGCGACAATGGCGGCAACGGCAATCGCAGGCGCATCGTGGGATTGGATCGCCGCGAAAGCTAGGCTGCCCAGCGCCACGGCGCCGACAAGCTGAGCGGGCGCATCGAACTGCCGGTCCTTTGGATCGGAAGATTCCGGCACCGATGCAAGGGCGAGAACCAGAGCGGCGAGGCTCAACGGAATGACCACGAGGAAAATGCTTCGCCAACCGAAGTGATTGATCAACACGCCGCCCAGGGTCGGACCGATCGCCATTGCTAGGCCATTGCAGGCTGCCCAGATTCCGAGTGCGCGGCCGCGTTCTGCCTCGTCATGCCAGACGACGCGGATGATCGCCAGGGAGGCGGGTAGCAGGAGGGCTGCACCAACACCGGCGAACGCGCGGCCGGTGATCAAGACCGAGATCGACGGCGCGACCGCGCAGATGAGCGATGCGGCGGTGAAGACAGCCGCACCGATCATGAAGATGCGCCGCCGGCCGTAGAGATCGGCCAGCAGGCCGCCGGTCAGCAGCAGCACCGCATAGACGAGGTTGTAGCTGTCGACGACCCATTGCAGCGCGATCACGCCAGAGTTGAAATGTTCGCCAATGGGGCGGGTGGCGAGATTGACCACGGCTGTATCAACCTGCGCGACGAGCACCGCCAGGCAAAGCGTGAGCAGGGTGAGCCAGCGGGATTTTACGGCGCCGCTGACGGCGCGCGGAAAGCGGGTATCGTCCATGATGTTGGGCCTTGTTGGAGGATCGCCAAGCTTAACGCCGTGGTTGGCGAGATGTTTCGATGTGTGACGAAACGTGTCCGCATGTGCGCCAGCGCACTGTTTGCTAATGCCGCGGATGCGAAAATGACGTCCTTGCGCGACTGGTGGCCCAGACGCGGTAATTTGGGTTGGAACGGAGATAACGCCATGAAAACTCTGATGACACTCGTGCTCGCAGCCTCTCTCGGGCATCTTGCGCCGGCCCTTGCTCAGGCGCCGAAGAAGGTTGCATCACCCGCATTGCAAAAGGAATTCGACGGGTTCATCGCAAAATTTCGTATGGCGGTGAAGGCCAATGACCCAGCCGCGGTTGCCGCCATGACGCGTCTGCCTTTCCAGGCTGACAGCTCAGTTCGCGATGCGGCGCAATTTCGTACAAAGATTTACGCCGCCAGCTTCACGGCAAAAAATCGCACCTGCCTGCAGCGTAGCAAGGCCGTCTACGATCGCGATGGCGAAAACAACGAAAATTACTTCATTTTTTGCGGCAACAGCATCTTCGCCTTCACAAAGACGCCCGCCGGATTCCTTTTTACGGAAATCGGCCAGAACGACTGATTTGGCGACGATATGATAGGGTGCGATATTTCGATGCGTATCGAAACATGCCATACTGGAACAGTGGTATTGCAGCGCTAGATCATAAACATGATTGGCTTTCTGCACGAGGCGCGCATGTCCAATATTCCAAACGTCTCTTCGCCCAGCTCTTCTGCGCCAAATTTTTCCGGAACGGCGTTTCTGCTCGCCGACCAGGCTCGCGCGATCATGCTAACGACTCTGCTGGACGGACGCGCCTTGCCGGCGGGTGAGTTGGCCTATGCCTCCGGCATCACCGCGCAGACCGCCAGTTCCCATCTCGCCAAGCTGCTTGCCGGCGGCCTCGTTTCGGTCGAGACGGAAGGGCGGCATCGCTATTACCGCCTGGCCGGTGCGCATGTCGCCCAGGTGCTGGAGCATCTGGCCGTGATTCAGCCCGTTGCTTCGATCAGGCGCAAGGCGCTCAGCCCGCAGGAGCGGCAGCTTCAGTCCTGCCGCTGCTGCTACGATCACCTTGCCGGCAAGGTTGGCGTTGCGGTGACGCAGGCCCTGCTGGAGCGGGGCTATATTTGTTCCGCCGCCGACAAGCAGTTTGAGGTGACGCCGGCCGGTATCGACTGGTTCGCCAGCATGGGTCTGGACGTCCACGCCATCAAGCCAACCCGCCGCGGCCTCGCCCGGCAATGCCTCGACTGGACCGAGCGGCAGCACCATCTTGCCGGGCCGCTTGGCGTGCAGTTCATGCGGCTGCTCTGCGCGAGGGGCTGGTTGCGGCGCTCGACATCATCGCGCGCCGTGCTGGTGACGCCGAAAGGCTGCATCGGGTTCAAGGAGCAGCTTGGCGTGGAGACGACGGCATTGTAGCTCGCTGGATCAATCGATCGCCGGCCGCCAAACATGGCGTGCAAGGACAAGGGCGATGGCGCAATTGGTCAGAGTCAATACGGCTAAAACCGACATTGTGAGATTGGCACCGCCGAATTCTATGAGCAGAGCTCCAATCGAAGGAGCGGCCGCCTGTGCAATCAGGCTGGGCATCGCCAGCTTTCCCATTATGGCTGCATAATTGCCGGGACCGAAGACCGCCAACGGTAGCGTTCCCTTCGCAATCGAGCCGATGCCGTTACCGGCGCCATAAAGTATCAAGGCGACGAGCGCCAACGGCGCGCTGAACAGAAGCAGGCTCACGCCCGCCGCAATCAGCGCCGCGGAGCCCAGCATCGTCCACATCGGATGATAACGCGGTCCGAAGGACCATTCGACCAGGCGGGCGCCGACTTGCGACGGTCCGATCAGGGCGCCGAGGGCGACGGCTCCGGCCAGTTCAAGACCCCGCGCGTGCAGCAGCGTCAACAAATGCACCGAAATAAGCGACGTCGTGATGGCGGTGAATGAGAGGATCAACGCCAGCAAAACAAACGTCTGTCCATAGCTTGAGACCCTGGCGTCCAGTGTTTTAACGGATTCAGCCACTGCCAGGGGCGGTGCGCGCGGGATCAGGAAAAGATGGATCGGAAGACAGACCGCCATCTGAATGCCGGCATAGATCAGGCAGGTGTTGCGCCATCCATAGGCTTCGACGAGGAACGCGCTGAGAGGCCAGCAGACCGTGCTGGCGAAGCCGCCGAAAAGTGTAAGATTGGTGATGGCCTTGCGTGCGCCGGCGCCATAGAGACGGCCCAGGGTGGCGAATGCCGCATCATAGAGGCCGGCGCCCATGCCTGCCCCCGTGATGAGCCAGCCGCCGACATAGAAAGGCCACGTCGTTGCAAATGAAATCGTACAAAGCCCGAGCGCCATCAGCACCGAACTTGCGGAGAGAACCGGCCGTCCGCCGTGCTTCTGGACAAGGCGGCCGATGAGCGGCGAACACGCTCCGGCAACGAGCATGCCCAGCGAGAGACCGCCGACGACCCAGGACAATAACCAGCCGGTATCTCTGGTAATGACCGGCGCCAGCACAGCCAGCAGGTAATAAGACGAGCCCCAGGTGAGGATCTGGGTGATGCCAAGGCCGGGAACAACGAGATATCGCCTGGCGAAGCCGGGTGGGGAATCCGTCATCGCAGTGTCCGTCATATCCGCTGCAATTGGGTGCGCGCGGCAAGTTTATCAGCCGTTTCCTTGCGCTCGCTGTAGCGTGACGTGAGATAGTCGGAACGATCTCTTGTCAGCAGAGTGAATTTCACCAGTTCCTCCATCACGTCCACCACGCGCTCATAATAAGCGGAAGCTTTCATGCGGCCGGCCTCGTCGAATTGTTCATAGGCTTTGGCGACCGACGATTGATTCGGGATCGTCAGCATGCGCATCCAGCGACCGAGCACGCGCAGTTGATTGACTGCGTTGAACGATTGCGAACCACCACTGACCTGCATGACGGCCAGCGTCTTGCCTTGCGTTGGCCGCACCGCGCCGATGGACAGGGGAATCCAGTCGATCTGCATTTTGAGGATGCCGGTCATGGCGCCGTGACGCTCCGGGCTGGTCCAGACTTGTCCTTCCGACCAGGCGCACAGTTCGCGCAGTTCGGCGACCTTCGGATGGTCGGCCGAGGTGCTGTCGGGCAGGGGCAGTCCGAGCGGATCGAAGATGCGGGTTTCGGCGCCGAGATGGTCGAGCAGGCGAGCCGCTTCCAAGGTCAGCAGACGGCTGAAGGAGCGCTCGCGTAACGAGCCGTAGAGCAGCAGGATGCGCGGCTTGTGGGTGGCGCGCTCGCGCGGCTCAAGGCGTTCGATGTCGGGCTGCGGCAACAGCGCCGCGTCGAGATTGGGCAAATCCATGATCAACTCGGTTTGACCGCCATTTCGGTTGCAATTGAGGGAGCGGGACTCAGCAGCCAGTGTATCAGCGCAAGTCCTGCAAGTGCGCCGGCCAGTTGCGCGACGACGAACATCGGCACGTCCGCCGGCGCGATGCCGGAGAAACTTCTGGTCAACGCGCGGGCCATGGTGACGGCGGGGTTGGCGAACGAGGTCGACGCGGTGAACCAATAGGCGGCCGTGATGTAGAGGCCGACAGCGAGCGGAACTGCTTCGTTTTTGAAACGCGAGATGGCCAGGATCATTACGAGAAGTCCGAACGTGGCGACGAATTCGGCGAACCATTGTGCGGGGCCGGTGCGCGCCTTGATGCCGAATTCGATGAGCGGCAATTCGAACATGCCGTGGGCGACAAGCGTCCCCAGACAGGCGCCGACGATCTGCGCAGCGACATAAGGCGCGCAGTCCTGCCATGGCAGTTCACTGCGCAGGCTCATCACAAGCGATACGGCGGGATTGAAATGCGCGCCGGACACAGGCCCGAATGCAAGGATCAGCACGACGAGGATTGCGCCCGTCGGCAAGGTGTTGCCGAGCAAAGCGAGCGCGACATTTCCGCCGGCGAGGCGTTCCGCCATGATGCCGGAGCCGACGATGGTTGCCACCAGCAGGCCGGCGCCGAGGCCTTCCGCCACGAGGCGTTTGCTGAGAGGAAAGGTCACGCCGTTGCGACCCGCCGGCCGTGTTCGTCGATCACGCGTTCGCCGTCTTCCTTGAAGAATTCGCTTTGTTGCGGCGGCAGTAGATCGAGAACCAGTTCGGACGGACGGCACAGGCGAACGCCTTTCGGCGTTACAACAAGGGGGCGGTTCATCAGGATCGGATGTTCACCGATGGAGGCCAGCAAAGCGCTATCGGACAGGGACGGATTGCCAAGGCCGAGATCGTGAAATGGCGTTCCCTTCTCTCGCAACACCTGACGCACGCTGAGGCCGGCGCGGGCCAGTAATTGCGTCAGCAGCAGGCGCGTCGGCGGGCACTTCAGATATTCGATGATATGCGGCTCGATGCCGGCGTTGCGGATCATCGCCAGGGTGTTGCGCGAGGTCTCACAGGCGGGGTTGTGATAAATGATAACGTCAAGAAGTTTATCTTGCATCACGCCACCTCCGGCCGCTTGCGCGATGCGCCGTCGAGATGGCCGATCTCGCTCAGGTGCTTGGTCAATGTCATTTTGTCGAGACTGGCGAGCGGCAGATTGGTGAACGCCGTGATCCGGTTCTTGAGATAGCGCGCCGCTGTGACGAAGGCGGCTTCCTTCTCGATGTCGGTGCCTTCGACAGCGGCGGGGTCTTCGATGCCCCAATGGGCCGTCATCGGTTGTCCCGGCCAGAAGGGACAGGTTTCGCCGGCGGCGCTGTCGCAGACGGTGAAGACGAAATCCATTTCCGGTGCGCCGGGACCGGCGAATTCGTCCCAGCTTTTCGCGCATATTGTCGGTGGGATAATTCAGGGCTTCGAGCACTTTCACTGCGAAGGGATTGACGGCTCCCTTGGGCTGGCTGCCCGCCGAGAAGGCTTTGAAACGGCCTGCGCCATCCTTGCGCAAAATGGATTCGGCCAGGATCGAGCGGGCGCTGTTACCGGTGCATAGAAACAGGACGTTGTAGACGCGATTACTCATGAGAGACCTCCATAGGCGGACAGCAGGGGGTGAGATCTGCGATCAGCGGCGCACAGAGATCGGCGCGGCCGCCGCAGCAGTCCTTGATCAGGTAGAGCGTCATGGCGCGGAAGCGGGCGAGATCGGCGCGATAGATGATGGAGCGGCTGTGCCGCTCGCCGACGATCAGGCCAGCGCGCGACAGAATCGCGAGATGGGCCGACATGGTGTTTTGCGGCACCTCGATCAGTCGCGCCAACTCGCCGGCGGGGACGCCATCAGGCTCGTGTTTAACCAGCAGCCGGAACGTCTCCAGCCGGGTCGGCTGGGCGAGGGCGGCCAGGGCGGCAATGACTTCTATATTTTCCATATATCCAGAATAACGGATATATATGACGAGAGCAAGACACTTGGGCAGGGGAAACCGCCGTCATTGCGCAGTCGTATTGCGACATAACCCGCGGTGGGAACGGGGTTTGCCGGCACGCGAACAAGCGGTGCACGAAACTGTCATATGCGCCAATTGCGGTTGCTGCCGGGGTGCTTCGGGCACATGATACGGTGATGGTGCGGTGCGGTCGCGCTCTGACGTGATGAGGTCGCGAATGGCGCTGCCGAAAAGTCTGTCTGCTTTGTTTCTGGGAATTTTCCTGGTGACGTCTCCGGCGGCCGCCGTCGAGGGCATGTACCGGATCGAGGGCCGCAATCCGGCGCAGGGCGGCACCTATAGCGGCGAGGCGCAGGTCAAGCAGACCGGCCGGACATTCGCGGTGATCTGGAAGATCGGCGAATTGCGCCAGATCGGCACCGGCATCGTCGTCGACAATGTGTTTTCCGTCGTGTTTCAGTCGATCCTGCCGGGCCGGGTGGCAGGACGTCCGGGGATCGCCGTGTTCCAGATCGACAACGACCGAATCACCAACGGCATCTGGTCGACCTTGGGCGACGAGGCGACAGGGCAGGAAGTGTGGACCGCGTCGGACCGGCATTAAGAACCTGCCGGCGTCATAAAACCGATGTAGGAAACTGCCTGCAAGAAACCGCTTGGCGGAAGGGCGGACACCGGTTATAAGCCCCACATTGTGGCGCGCGACCTCCCGGTCCCGCGCCGCGATCATTTTCGGGAGTTCGCATCTGCGCTTCGTATTTCGACTCTGCATCTCTATATGGGATGCGGGCGAGCGCATGAGCTTCCGGCAGCAGAGACAGGTAGATGGCCAATCCGTTTGAATTCCTCCAGCAGGTACGCGCCGAAGCGTCGAAGGTCACGTGGCCGACGCGCCGCGAGACGTTGATCACGACCGGCCTCGTGATTCTGCTGGTGGTGGTTGCGAGTTTGTTTTTCGTCACCGTGGATCAGGCCATCCGCCTGCTTCTCGCGTTTATTCTGTCTCTGGGAAAGTAAGCCGGAAATCGCACCCATGCCCATGCGCTGGTATATCGTTCACGCCTATTCGAACTTTGAGAAGAAGGTCGCGGAATCGATCCGTGAATTCGCGGCCCAACGGGGGCTCGCCGACAAGTTCGAAGAAATCCTCGTGCCGACGGAAAACGTCGTCGAGGTGCGCCGTGGCCGCAAGGTCAATGCCGAGCGCAAGTTTTTCCCGGGCTACGTGCTGGTCAAGTGCGACCTGACGGATAACGTCTACCATCTGATCAAGAATACGCCCAAGGTTACGGGCTTTCTCGGCGCCGACAACAAGCCGATGCCGATCTCGGAGGCCGAGGCCGACCGGATCAAGGGGCAGGTCGCCGACGGCGTTGAACATCCCAAGCCCTCGATTTCGTTTGAAATCGGAGAGACGGTGCGGGTCGCCGACGGTCCGTTCGCCTCCTTCAACGGTATCGTCGAGGAAGTCGACGAAGGCCGCTCGCGCCTCAAGGTCGCGGTGTCGATCTTCGGCCGCGCGACGCCGGTGGAACTGGAATTCGGCCAGGTCGAAAAGACCTGACCGTTTAAGTCCGCCCCGCGAGGGACGGCATTCGAACGTGGCGGGCATGCCTGGAGGCCATCCGGGAGTTCATGCCAGACCACGGACTTCAACCGTCAGGCGGAGTTCCGTCCTGACATTGTGTGGAGACTATTATGGCAAAGAAGATCGCGGGTTACGTGAAGCTTCAGGTGCCGGCCGGCGCGGCGAACCCGTCGCCGCCGATCGGCCCCGCGCTGGGTCAGCGCGGCCTGAACATCATGGAGTTCTGCAAGGCCTTTAACGCAAAGACCGCGCAGATCGAGAAGGGGACGCCGATTCCGGTGGTGATCACCGCCTATCAGGATCGTTCCTTTACATTTGAAATGCGGCAGCCGCCGGTGACGTTCTTCCTGAAGAAGGCCGCCAATCTCAAGATCGGCAAGAAGCCTGCTTCCGGCTCGAAGACGCCGGGACGCGGTTTCGTCGGTTCGGTGACCAAGGCGCAGGTGCGCGAGATCGCCGAGAAGAAGATCGTCGATCTCAACTGTCATACAGTTGAATCTGCGATGTCGATGATCGAGGGCTCGGCCCGGGCCATGGGCCTCCAGGTGGTGGAGTAAGGCAATGGCTGAAGGAAAGCGCATCAAGAAGTCCCGTGAGGGCATCGACCGCGTCAAGCTCTACAAGATCGACGAAGCGGTTAAGCTGGTGAAGGATCGCGCCACAGCGAAGTTCGACGAAACCGTCGAAATTTCGATGAATCTCGGCGTCGACCCGAAGCATGCGGACCAGATGGTCCGCGGCGTGGTCAACCTGCCGAACGGCACCGGACGCACCGTCCGTGTCGCCGTGTTCGCCCGTGGTCCAAAGGCTGATGAAGCCAAGGCCGCCGGCGCCGACATCGTCGGGGCGGAAGACCTGGTCACCATCGTCAACGGCGGCACGATCGACTTCGACCGCTGCATCGCGACCCCGGATATGATGGGTCTCGTCGGCCGTCTGGGCAAAGTGCTTGGACCGCGCGGCCTCATGCCGAACCCGCGCGTCGGCACCGTCACCAATGACGTTGCTGCTGCGGTCAAGGCTTCCAAGGGCGGCGCCGTCGAGTTCCGTGTCGAGAAGGCCGGTATCGTTCAGGGCAGCGTCGGCAAGGCTTCGTTCGACGAAGGCAAGCTGGTCGAGAACGTCAAGGCGTTCGTCGATGCGGTGACCCGCGCCAAGCCGGCCGGCGCCAAGGGCACCTATATCCAGCGGGTGGCCTTGTCCTCGAGCCAGGGTCCGGGCGTGAAGATCGACCCGACCACCGTGACCACCCAGGGCACGGTCGGCGCCTGAGGTCTTGCAGTTTGATGTTTCAGGCGCCGGTCCCGGCGCCTGATTCTTCGACCTGTAATCTTTTCCGGTACGACCCCTTGTGGACGGGCCGGATTAGGTCTAGATAGGCAAACGGGCTGATCGCGTTTTGCAGCCCTTTTCAGATTCAGCTTCCGTGCGCTTGCACCTTCTCGAAGGAAGGCGTTGGTGCGCGGTGGATAGGCCGGTAGGGCCTGGGCGCAAGCCCGGTTCTCTTCCGGCCATGTCCTGTCCGAGACTGCCGGCGCGGGAAGATCTAGGTCTAACCGCTTAATTTCATTTCGGTTTCCCGTCGGTTCCTTTTGGGTTCCACGGGAAACGGTGAGGCCTGCATAGACGGGGAAGACCGGATTTCCGGGCTTGTGACGTGCCTCCCAGGCATGTTCGCACGCCCATTGTTTGGTTCGAACCTTCTGTCCGGTGGCGATCCATCGCTCCGGGGACAGGCATTCGATGCCGCGCTTTTCCGCCTCCGCGGACGGGCTGCGGTTCATGCAACCGGCGGGGTTCGCCCCGCCAACCGGAGAGAGCATAGTGGACAGAGCGGGTAAACGAGAGCTCGTCACGGACCTCGGCGACATCTTTACGAAGACGTCTGTCGTGGTTGTGGCGCACTACTCCGGCCTGACCGTCGCCCAGCTTCAGGATCTGCGCAAGCGGATGCGGAATGCCGGCGCCTCGGTTCAGGTGGCCAAGAACCGCCTCGCCAAGATCGCTCTTGATGGCAAGGACGTCGCTTCCATCGCGCCCCTTCTCAAGGGGCCGACCCTGATCGCCTATTCGGACGATCCGGTGGCAGCGCCGAAGGTCGCCGTGGCCTTCGCCAAGGATTTCGACAAGCTCGTGATCCTCGGTGGGGCAATGGGAACGACCGCCCTGAACGTGGAAGGCGTGAAGTCGCTCGCGACTCTGCCGTCCCTGGACGAACTGCGCGCCAAGCTTGTGGGTCTGCTCGTTGCACCCGCGACCAAGATCGCCCAGCTCTCCACCGCGCCTGCTGCCAAGCTCGCGCGCGTTTTTGGAGCCTACGCCAATCGAGACGCGGCCTGATCGAGGCCTTCAGTTAACCAAACGGTTTGAACCAAATCTAAGTTAGGAACTAAAACTATGGCAAATCTCGAAAAGATCGTTGACGAATTGTCGACCCTGACCGTCCTTGAGGCGGCCGAACTCGCCAAGCTGCTTGAAGAAAAGTGGGGCGTCTCCGCCGCTGCCGCCGTCGCTGTTGCGTCTGCGCCGGGCGCTGCTGCCGCTGCCGTCGAAGAGCAGACTGAGTTCACCGTTCTTCTTGCCGCCGCCGGCGACAAGAAGATCGAGGTCATCAAGGAAGTCCGCGCCATCACCGGCCTGGGCCTCAAGGAAGCCAAGGATCTCGTCGAAGCCGCTCCGAAGGCTGTCAAGGAAGGCGTCTCCAAGGACGAAGCTGCCAAGCTCAAGGCGCAGTTGGAGAAGGCCGGCGCCAAGGTCGAACTTAAGTGAAATTGCGGGGGTCGCGTCCGCGATTCCTTCATTGAAACGAGACGGTCCCGGGGCAAGTCGCCGGGGCCGTCATTACTTTCTGGAAAAGGCCTCAATCAAGGCTTATCTGGACTGAAACTCCGCTTGACAGCGGTGATTCCCGGGGCAGAGCCCCATTCGCGCGGTCATTTCGTCCGCACGGCAGGTGTGAGACCCGTCCGGGTCCGCCGCAAATACGAGGTTCGAGGAGCGATATGGCTCAAGCGTCGGCTCAAACAACCCAGCAATCCTTCATCGGCCGCAAGCGCATCCGCAAGTTTTTCGGTCATATCCGCGAAGTCGCGGAAATGCCGAACCTGATCGAAGTCCAGAAGGCTTCCTACGATCAGTTCCTGATGGTCGATGAGCCCGTCGGCGGTCGCGGTGACGAAGGCCTGCAGTCTGTTTTCAAGTCCGTCTTCCCGATTTCCGATTTCTCGCAGACGGCTCTGCTCGAGTTCGTCCGCTATGAATTCGAACAGCCGAAATACGACGTCGACGAGTGCCGCCAGCGCGGCATGACGTTTGCTGCGCCGTTGAAGGTGAAACTGCGCCTGATCGTGTTCGATGTGGATCCCGACACCAATGCGCGGTCGGTCCGCGACATCAAGGAGCAGGACGTCTATATGGGCGACATGCCGTTCATGACCCTGAACGGCACGTTCATCGTCAACGGGACCGAGCGCGTCATCGTTTCGCAGATGCACCGTTCGCCGGGCGTCTTCTTCGATCACGACAAGGGCAAGACCCACAGCTCGGGCAAGTACCTGTTCG
>JAQGJO010000469.1 GCA_028290595.1 Hyphomicrobiales bacterium
AATCCGCAGCCCGGGAAAAAGGCCTGAGGAAACACGTCATGCATCAGCTTCCCGATTTCTTCGGACGAAAGTGCCGGTGCCGGCATGGACATCCTCCTCGCCGGACAATCCGGCCACCCGCCATACCATTTTGCCGGGCCTCCATCCTTACGGAAACCCATCGCTTCGGGTTAAGGTCCGCACCGAATGAGACCTTGGCGATGAATGTTCAAACCGCCCGCACCGATGTTCCCGTGCTGCTGTGCGAGCGCGAGGGCGATATCGCTATTCTCACGCTGAACCGTCCGGCGGCGCGCAACAGCCTGTCGGAGGCGCTGCTCATCGCACTCGCCGACGCCTTCAGCGATATCGCCACCGATACATCCGTGCGCGCCGTGGTGCTGACGGCGAACGGCTCCGCCTTCTGCGCCGGTCACGATCTCAAGGAATTGACCGCGCGGCGCAGTGACGCTGACGGCGGCCGCGCCTATTTCAAACAGATCATGACGGTGTGCAGCGGCATGATGCAGCAGATCGTCGCCCTGCCCCAACCGGTGATCGCCTGCGTGCAAGGCGTCGCCAGCGCCGCCGGCTGCCAGCTTGTTGCCACTTGCGATCTGGCGGTCGCATCATCGTCCGCCACATTCGCGACGCCCTGCGTCGACATCGGGCTATTCTGCTCGACACCAATGGTGTCGCTGTCGCGCAATGTCTCACGCAAGCGCGCCATGGAAATGCTGCTGACCGGCGAAGCAATCGGCGCCGAGGACGCCGCGCGCATCGGGCTGATCAACCGCGCGGTGACCGCCGGCAGCGAACGCGACGAAGCAATCGCACTGGCAAAACTGGTCGCGTCGAAATCATCCTACGTGCTCAAGATCGGCAAGCAGGCATTCTACCAACAAGCCGAGATGTCTCTCGCGGCGGCCTATGACTACGCCTCCGAAGTGATGACCGAAAATATGATGGCGCGCGATGCCAACGAAGGCATCTGCGCTTTCATCGAGAAACGCGATCCGACGTGGGAAGATCATTGAGCCACCCACCGCCACCGTAGCCCGGATGAAGCGCAGCTAAATCCGGGATGACAATTCCCGCATTCTGCTTCGCTCCATGCGGGCTATCAAGAAAACTTAAGGGAAGAAACGAATGAACGTGCATGCCGATGTCGCCTCCGATTCCATGATCGTCCAGAAAGACGTCGAAGTGCCCATGCGCGACGGCGCCAAGCTGATGGCCGACGTGTTTCGGCCGCAAGGCACCGAGAAGGTACCGGCCATTCTCAATCTGGGCCCCTATCAGAAAGACAAGCTGTGGGTGACGCCCGAGAACCTTGAGGAAAAGGGCAACCAGTATATGAACTGGGAAACCGTCAACCCGCTGTGGTGGGTGCCGCAAGGCTATGCCTGCGTGCGCGTCGATGCCCGCGGCAGCGGCAAGTCGCCCGGCCAGCATGAGCCCTGGTCCGCCGCGGAAGCCATCGACTTCTATGACGCCATCGAATGGGCTGCATCCCAGCCCTGGTGCAACGGCAAGGTCGGCCTCAATGGCATTTCCTATTACGCGATGAACCAGTGGTGGGTCGCCAACCTCAATCCCCCTTCACTCAAGGCCATTATTCCGTGGGAAGGCGCTGCCGATTTGTACCGCGACGCGTTGTATCACGGCGGCCTGCTCAGCGTGTTTATGACCAACTGGTTCACGGCGCATCTGATGCATCACTCGATCGGCCGTGCCTCGCGCGAGGCGCCGGACCGATGGAAGACCGACACGTTCTGGCGCTGGTTGCATGACAGCCTCGACAGCGGCGCGCTGCATGGCGCGCAGGCGCAATGGGACAAGATCAAGGTGCCGATGTTCACCGCCGGCAACTGGACCGGATTCGGCCTGCATCTGCGCGGCAATACTGAAGCCTTCATGCGCTCGAATTCGCCGCACAAGAAGATGCGCATTCACTACGGCAGCCATGTGCACGCCTTCTATACCGACGAAGGCCGCGCCGATCAGCTCGCCTTCCTCGACTACTGGCTCAAGGACATCAAGAACGGCGTCATGGATGAGCCGCCGGTCAAGCTGGCGATCCGCAAGGGCGCCGACGAGATCGAATGGCGCTTCGAAAACGAATGGCCGATCGCGCGCACCCAATGGACCAAGTACTTTTTCGATCTATCCACGTCCCCGCCGCAGGGTCAGCCGCAGACCGGCATTCTGGCAACGGAAAAGCCGGCGGCGGAAAGTTCGTGCACTTATCCGGCCGTCAGCGTCGGCACCATGGGCTCGACTTCGGCTGCGTCATCGCAGGTGATGGGCGGCGGCGGCATCAAGCCGGGCATGGGCATTGCGCTGCAGACGCCGCCGCTGCCGGAGGACATAGAAGTCACCGGCCCGCTGATGGCCAGCTTCTGGGTGTCGAGCGATAACGAAGACATGGACCTGTTCCTGACGCTGCGTAACTTCGGCGCCGATGGAAAAGAGATCATGGAAACCGGCCAGCAAGGCGCGCCCGTGCCGGTCGCCAAAGGCTGGCTGCGTGTGTCGCATCGCGAGCTCGATCCGGAACTGACGCTGCCCTACCGGCCCTATCACAAGCATCAGCGTCGGCTTTATTTGAAGCCCGGCGAGATCGTGAAGGTCGAGGTCGAGAACTGGCCGAACTGCATGACTTTCAAGAAAGGCAGCCGCATCCAGCTCGACGTCCAGCCACGCGACGGCGCTGGCAGCGCCGGCTATCTGCATTATCACGCCGACTACAATACGGGGATGAATACGATCCATGCCGGCGGCAAGTATGAGTCGTATCTGCTGCTGCCCGTCATTCCCGCCAAGTAGTGACTGAAGCCCCCGATCGGCGGCGAGCCGTCATGTGCAAGTCTTTGCGCACGCTCGCGCCGGTCGGGTTGGCTGCGCTGTTCATGACGACAGCGGCGGCCGCGCAAACCATCGACAAGACCTTTCCGCAGAACCGTCCGACCTGTCATGCACGGGTCTATGACGCCGCTCACCT
>JAQGJO010000069.1 GCA_028290595.1 Hyphomicrobiales bacterium
CGCAGAATATCATCGAGCGGCAGCGTATCGTTCGGCTTGGTATTGCGCGAATAGCCGTAGGAGAAGCGGCCGCGAATGCCGGTGCTGCGCATGGCTTCGATTTCCGCATCGGCATAATCGGGCTGCAGCAGATTGTGCGACCAGTTGTGCACGGTGGTAATGCCGGACTCGATCGCCTCGGCAATCGAGAGCAGAACGCCCCTCGCATTGTCGCCCGGCGTGAAGCGCGCACCGATCGCGCCCTGTGTCGGGAAATAACCGGTCTTCTCATCCTCGCCGGCCATATTGCGGATGAGCGTGTTCCACATATGCCAATGCGTTTCGACGAGGCCCGGCATAGCGATCATATCGGTCGCGTCGATCACCTCCGCGCCGGCAATGTCGATGCGCGGCGCGACCCGCACAATGACGCCGCCGCGAATGTGGATATCGCCCGACGGCAGATCGCCGATCGCAGAATCCATCGACAGGATTGTTGCCCCGCGCACGATCAGGTCGGCCGCTGCGGCCGGAGTCTGCGCAAACGCCGGATAGCCTGCGCCGGCGGCCAGCAAAGCCCCGGTGCCCTTGAGCACATTTCTTCTCGACACACGGACCATCGACGTCTCCTCCTGTTTTTATTTTTTATGTCGAAGCTACCGGCTGCTTGTGCAAGTCTTGCAGCTTCGCTTCGTTATTCGCCGAGCAGTTGTTTCGCGAGTTTGATCGCGGCCGGCGAAGTCGCCACGACCTGCGCCGCAAGTTTGTCGAGGCCGGCGCCATCGGTCGGCTCGATCGGCAATTGCAGCCGCTTTGCTTCCGCAAGAAACCCTTCGTCCTTCATGGTGGCGTCGAAGGCCTTCCGCAGCGCCTGCACCCGGTCTTCCGGTGTGCCCGGCGGCAGGAAGGCAGCGCGCGAAAATTCATTGGCGGCCGAGATCAGCCGTATGGCGGCCTTCTGCTCCTCGCTGGGTGCGAGCTCCAGCAAGGTCGGCACGTTCGGCAACAGTGGATCCCGCGTCAGGCCGTCGACCACCAGCGGCTTGATCTTGTTTTCCGAAATGTATTGAGGCGCCTGCGTCACAACGCTGATCCACGATGCGCCGCGCGCCTGAATCTCGCCGCGCTCCATGGCGAGATTAAGATCGCTGGCGCCGTTGTAGCCCAGAACGATCTTGTATTTCGTGCCAAGCAGAACATTGAGCGCCTGCGGCACGATGAAGGTCGGCGAGTTGCGCCCCGTCGCGCCGACGATGACTTCCTTTGTCTTGGCTTCTTCGAGAGTCTGTGCCGGCGCCGTCGTCCAGACGGCAAGCATGTTGCGCAGATTGGCCATGTTGCCGACCCAACGCCACTTGGAAACGTCGTACTTGCCCGCGACCGTCGCTTCCGTGAGCTGGCTGGTGACATTGGTCTGCTGGGTCATGCCCAGATAGGTGCCGTCTTTCGGCACGCTATGCTCCATCTGCACCGAAGTCGCCACGCCGCCGCCGACGCCGCCGGCGATCTTGACGATCATCGTCGGATTGCCGGGAATGTACTTGGGCATGGTGTTGGTCAGAGTGCGGGCATAGAGGTCGTAGCTGCCGCCGGCGCCCGCGCCGATGATGAAGTTGAGAGTCTTGCCTTTGTAGAACTGCTCGACCGACTGCGCGTTTGCAGCGTTAAGAGCCAGAGTCGCGAAAAGGCCAGTCAAGGTCAGCGTCATCGGACGTGTCATTGCAAATCCTCCCTGTCTTTTGAGCAAAAGCATCGTGCGAAAAAGTGGATACCGGTTTTTCGCGAGAACGATGCGATATTACGAGAATCTAGGGCGCCAGGCGCTTCCGAAGGAACGTCTGGCACCTAGTGTTTTAGTGTCGCCGGGAAATAACTCTTGAGCCAGTCCGCCAGCACATTGCGCGGCCGCTCATTGGCTTCAGAGAACATGAAGTGATCGGTTTCGGCAAACAGGTGAAGATCGGCCGGCGTTCCGGCCTTCGTCCACATGGCGACGGACTGCTCGACCGGCGTCACTGAATCCGACGCGCTGTGCAGAAACAGGCTCGGCCGCGGCGAGATCTGATGCACGACGTTTTCGGGCTCGAAGTCGAACATGCTCTGGGCCGTGTCCGCATCGAACATCTGAATCGACCGCTCGAGAACGTGCCCGCGCAGACGGTTCGGGATCGGCACGATCTCATAGCGCGGGATCCTCATCGATGTGCCCGTGGTGGCCTTGTGCCGCTTCGCCTCCGCAAGCATTTCGACAAACCGATCATACGCACCGGGCTCATGGTGCTGACCGCGGAACTTCCGCGAGCCATGGCCCCATCCGGACGCCGAGATCACAGCAGCCACACGCGGGTCGACAGCCGTCGTATAAACCGCCACCGCCGCGCCAAAGCTGCTGCCCATGACGGCAATGCGCGCGGGATCAATCTCCGCGCGCTGCAACAGATAGTCGATCGCCCGGCGCGTATCCTCGACCTGCTCCAGGCAGATCAGGCGGCCGGGCGTGCCTTCGCTGAGCCCGCAGCCGCGCATGTCGAACCGCAAGGTCGCATACCCCAGGTCGTTGAACATCTTCGCCGGCAGCTTCACATTGGCTGCATCCATATGGCTGCCAAAGCCATGCAGAATGACCACTGCGGGAAGCGGACCATCGGCCCGGTTGGACGGCAGCGCGAAATTGCCCACGATCTTCAGGCCGTCCGAGACAAACGCAATCGATTCTTCAGACATTCGCTCAGGCAGCCTTGCTGTAGTTGACCATGCCGATGCCGGTGGCCCATGGCACAATGGCTTCGTAGCAGATCGTATCGGCGCCCTGGCCGGCCATGACGCCCGCGAGCGTCAGCCACGCCAGCAGTTCCGGCGTGCCGCCGCCGGCAGCGAAGAAATCGGCGTCGGCATAGCGCGACAGTGAGTCGAGATCGCCCTTTGTCATCGCGTCGAGGAACTTCGCATCGAACTCACTGTCGATGAAACCGTGATTGCGTTCGCCCGGATCATGGGAAAGGCCGCCGGTCGCCACGACACCGACCCTACGATCGGACTGGCGCAACACCGGGCCCAGCACTTTCCCCAGCGCGACGCAGCGCGCCGGCGACGGCCTGGGTGTTGCCAGCGTGTTGAAGAAAATCGGCACGACGCGGGTTTTCATGTCGGGCGTCAGATAGCTCAGCGGCACCATCGTGCCGTGGTCGAGTGCGATCTCATGCGAAAACCCCGGCTCAAAGCCGTTGGCATAACAGGCGTTCAAGATCTCGGTCGCGAATTCGGGATCGCCGGCAACGGTTGCCTTTTCGATACCGAGCCAGGGCTCCACCGGGCCGGTGAAATGCTCACCACGGCCGACGCAGAACGCGCCCATATTGTCGAGAAAGAAGTTCGCCCAATGTTCGGATGTCAGCATGACGAGAACATCGGGCTTCGCGGCCTCAAGACCTTGCCGCAACGTGTTCCAGCCGGACACGATCTTCTCGAGCTGCTGTTCGGGCGCTTGCTCCGGCCAGGCGCGCATTCCAGGGGCGTGGCTCGCCGCCGCCGCGTAAACGATGGACATGGTCAGCTCCTGATCGCTTGAAGATATTCCGGCTCGGGCATTTTATGGATGAGCGTGAACGGCCGCAGGATCAGGCCATGCACGCCGAGCCGGTAGAGGGCGCCGATGTCCTTGTCCAGCAAGGCTTTGCGCTCTTCCGGCGTCAGATCGAACTCGGCAGCGACAGCCGCCGCATCTTCGAAATAGCGCGCCCGCGTTGCCGGATTGCGATTGACCTCACGAAGCAGTTTGCTGAGAGCATATGTGCTCATGCATCACCTTTCATGGCCTCCCCGGCCCACACCGCGCAGGCGAAGCCTGACGTTACAGCGTGTAACAGTAAATCACGACGAATGGCAAGCCGGGCGCTATTTTTTGGCGCTTTTCGCCCGTGCAGCCTTGCTGTTTGAAACCGACGGTTTGGCCCTGACCCCCGACAGGAGAAGGTCGATTGTCGGCTCTATATTTTTCGGGTCAAGCCGGTCGGTCAGCAGCCGGTACCAGTTGAAGCCCCAGATAAGGTCGATCACGAGCTCCAGATCGACATCCGCGGCAATCTCGCCGCGCTCGATGCCGCGCCGCAGCACCGTCGCGACCAGAAAGCGCGCCTGCGGCAGCGCCTGATCCCTGAGCTGAACCAGCGCCAGCGGATCGGCCTGCGATTCTGCTACCAGGGCGCGGAAAGCGCGGCCGGACGGGGTCTCGATCCAGAAGCGCCACAGCCTTCGAATATGCTGGATCAGGTCGCCGCGAACGCTACCGGTATTCGGCGCCGGCCGCGTGATCGAGATGCTCTGGCCGATGTAAACCTCGACCAGCAGCGCCGCCTTGTTCGGCCACCACCGATAAATCGTCGGCCGCCCGGCCCCGCACCGCCGCGCAACAGCGTCGATGCTGAACCCGCCGTAGCCATGTTCCTGCAGAACCGCGGCAGCAGCGCTGAGAATAGCGGCCTGTGTTTCCAGATTTCGTGCGCTGCCGCTCGCGGCCCGTACCTGCTTCTTCGCCATTACCTGATCGCATTCAAAAATGTGGGCAGTCCGCATAATCACTATAAGCGGACGGAGAACAATGGCATGGGCGGCGATGGAACATGCGCGGCAGGCGCAGCGAGGGAAATGTTTCTCTCCCTCAACTCTTCGGGGCGAAGCCGAACGATTGACCGACGTCTATTCGACCGTAATCAACCCCAGCGCGGCATCTCGTCGAGCCCGACGCCCAAGGTCGTCTTGCCTATGATCTCATGCGCCAGCGCTGCGTTTGCCGGATGGAAACCACCGGC
>JAQGJO010000073.1 GCA_028290595.1 Hyphomicrobiales bacterium
CTGGCGCAGATCGCTCCACAGCCGCGGCCTGTTCCGCAGGCATGGCGTCTTTCAGGGCGATTGCACTCAAGCCAATGGTCCTTTGCTGTAGATCATCGAGATGAGGCCGCTGACCGTCTTGCCGGCCCTCATCAAAGGGAGCAATGCCTATGCCATCGATATCTGCGACGCACTGCGTCAGGGCGTAAACATCCGCTCTGCCTTCGGCGGCAGATAGGCGTCGGTCCAGATCTCTTCCGGCGCGGGAGCCGGAATGTCGATCGCCTTGGCGATTTGCGGCAGCATGGTCTTCAGACGTTCCGGATCGATCTGGCTCAACCCTTCCGCTTTCACATGCGGTGTCAGGATGGCGAAGGTGGTTGAGAACTTCAGGCCCTCGATCTCGATCTTGTCGTCCGCCATTGAGTTGAATTTCTTCAGCGACGTGATGGCCGCGTCGGGTTCGGCGATCGAGGCTTTGATGCCGGTGATGGCGCAACTGATGAAGTCCTGCATTTCCTTCTTGTGCGAGGCTGCCCATTGCGGCTTGGTCATGATCGAATTGCCGAGCAGATCGACGCCATAGTTGGCATATGGCATGAGCTGGATTTCATCGTCCTTGACGCCCAGCGCGCGCAGGCCAAGAAGAACCGTGAAGACATGCCCGGCAGCGGCATCGGCCTGTCCCTGCAGGAGGCTCGCCTGGCGCAGGTTAGGCGTCACGTTGACCCAATTGATCTTCGTCGTATCGATATCGTTTTTCTGTGCGAACACCGGGAACAGCACGCGGCTGGCTTCACCCAGCGCATCGGCGATGCGTTTGCCCTCGAGTTGCTTGGGCGTGGTGATGCCATTTTTCTTGAGCGTGACGACGGATGTCGGCGAACGGTCGCTAATGACAAAGGTGGCGATGAGTTTCTGGTCGGGATGTGCCGCATTGTAGGCGATGATGCTGCTGAAGTCCGCCACGCCGACATCATAGGCGCCGGATGCGACCTTGCTGATCGCATCACCGGATCCGAAGCCGCGATCGATGGTGACCTTCAATCCCTTGTTGCTGAAACAGCTCTTCTGGTCGGCTATGGTCCAGATCGACTGCGCGCCTTCGAACGCCCAATCCATGACGAATTTGACCGGCGTCTGCGCCTGCGCAAGGCCGGACGATGCGACAACCAGCGTCGCCGAGCTGAGCAGTTTTGCCAGCGATTTCATTTTTTCCCCTTCCGTATCAATCTTGTGTTGATGTTAAGGGGCGTCGGGCGAACGTAAAGAATAGAATATCGCGACTGAGCGTCGATTATTTCGCGCATGAGTGTCGCTGCGAAAATGCTTGCAATCCGGGCTCATTGCTCAATTGCAATGCGTGAACTGCTTCTGCGATTAAGCTTTCGACACGGTTTCCGCATGCCAGAGCGCCAGTGTCTCGCGTAAGACGTCGAGGCAGATCGACACAGCGGTTGTCGGCGTGCCCTGATCTGAAATGCAGCACGCAAGAACGGCAGAGCGCATGTCGAGATTGCTGATCGGCACATAGATGATTTCGGGACGCACCGGATCCGCGCCCGGATGCAGCCGCACCTGGCAACCGATGCCATGGCCGTCGGCGACAAGCGTGGCCATGAGCTCGAAGGAATTGGTGGTGATCACCGAGACCGGTTTGACGGAGACGCGCGCGAAAATCGTGTCGAGAATTTCGCGCAGCATGGAATCGTTGATCGGCATGATGATGGTTTCGCCCACCAGATCGGCCACGCGCACGGAGCTGCGTTGCGAGAGCGCGTGATCCTTGCGGAGCGTCACGCAGGTCTTCAGGTCGAAGCTGACGATCTGCTGCATCCTGGCGCGCGCCTGCATCGCATAGCCGATGATGATGTCGACTTCGTCGCGCACCAGAATATCGGCAAGCTCGTCCGAATTGGCGACCGTGAATTCGAAGGTGATGTGGGGATGCGACTTGCGGAACCGGTTCAGGAAGCTCGGCAGAAATTCCCGCGCCACCGTATCGTTGATACCAAGGCGAATATTGCCGCGCAGATCGCCGAGCAGCGCGTCGATCTCCGAGCGCGCAGTGGACAATTCGCTCATGATCCGCTTGACGCGATAGAGCAGGGCCTCTCCGGCGGCGGTCAGCCTCAGGCTTTTGCGATCGCGCACGAACAGTTTCACGCCAAGCTCTTCTTCCAGCAGCTGGATTTGCCGGCTGATCGCGGAGGCGGCGATGTGAATTTTCTCCGCGGTCAGGCGGAACGAGCCGTAGCGCGCAACTTCATAGAAATAGCGCAACGCCATCGTGTTCAGAAAATTCGGAAGCAGGCCAAGCGTCATAGAATTCGTCTCATTCCAAAGAAAGCTGTGAGACCTAATTCATGAAACGTACCAATTGACTGGATGCGCTGGGATGAGCGGGAAAGTCTGCCCAGTGCGGGCCTAAAGAAAAGGTCCGGAAACGGCTCTGGCGAGCCGCCTTCCGGACCTTGCGATTGCAGCCTGATATCGTGAAGACGTCAGGAATTCAGTGTCTCAGTACGAATAGTACATGTCGAATTCGACCGGATGCGGTGTCATTTCGTAGCGCATCACTTCATGCATCTTCAGCTCGATATAAGCGTCGATGAAGTCGTCGTTGAACACTTCGCCGCCCTTCAGGAAGGTGCGGTCCTTGTTGAGGTTCTCGAGCGCTTCGCGCAGCGAGCCGCAAACCGTCGGGATTTTCTTCAATTCCTTCGGCGGCAGGTCGTAGAGATCCTTGTCCATGGCGGCGCCCGGATCGATCTTGTTGGCGATGCCGTCGAGGCCGGCCATCAGCATGGCCGCGAAGGCGAGGTAGGGGTTGGCCATCGGATCGGGGAAGCGAACTTCGACGCGCTTCGCCTTCGGGTTCGTCGTCCAGGGGATACGGCACGAGGCGGAACGGTTGCGCGCCGAATAGGCGAGCAGCACCGGCGCTTCATAGCCGGGCACCAGGCGCTTGTAGGAGTTGGTCGACGGGTTGGTGAAGGCGTTCAGCGCCTTGGCGTGCTTGATGATGCCGCCGATGTAGTAGAGGCATTCCTGCGACAGCCCGGCATATTTGTCGCCGGCGAACACGGGCTTGCCGGCCTTCCAGATCGACTGATGCACATGCATGCCCGAGCCGTTGTCGCCGAAGATCGGCTTCGGCATGAACGTGGCGGTCTTGCCGTAGCTCTGCGCGACCTGATGGATGCAGTACTTATAGATCTGCATATGGTCGGCCATGGTGATCAGCGTGTCGAACTTCATGCCGAGTTCGTGCTGGGCGGAAGCGACTTCGTGGTGATGCTTTTCAACCTTGACGCCCATGGCGGCCATGGCCGAAAGCATTTCGCCGCGCATGTCCTGGGCGGAGTCCTGCGGCGGAACCGGGAAATAGCCGCCCTTGGTGCGGATGCGGTGGCCGAGGTTGCCGCCTTCATAGTCGGTGTCGCCGTTGGACGGCAGTTCGACCGAATCAAGCTTGAAGCCGGTGTTGTAGGGGTCGGCGGAGAAGCGCACGTCATCGAACACGAAGAATTCGGCTTCCGGGCCGAAATAGGCGGTGTCGCCGATACCCGAGGAGTTCATGTAGGCCAGCGCCTTCTTGGCGATGGCGCGCGGGCAGCGGCTATAGAGTTCGCCGGTTAACGGTTCGATCGTGTCGCAGAACAGGATCATGGTCGGCTGCGCCGTGAACGGGTCCATGGTGGCGGTGGCGAGGTCCGGCTTCAGGGACATATCGGACTCGTTGATGTCTTTCCACCCGGCGATGGACGAGCCGTCCATCATGATGCCTTCTGTCAGCATGTCGTCATCGACGGTGTCGATGTACTGGGCTGTGTGTTGCCACTTGCCGGCGGGATTGGTGAAGCGGAAGTCCACGTATTTGACTTCCT